>JAGQPV010001058.1 GCA_020426545.1 Planctomycetaceae bacterium | reverse complement strand
CCGCACGGATCAGGAACCGGGGCCCGTCTGCTGGCGGGGCTGAGCGTTCTGCTGCTGGCGGGCTGTTTTATGGATGCCCTCGAAGAGCAGACGAAGAGCAAGCCCGGTGAAGGCATCATGCGGAAGACCACGCAGGAGGTGGGAAAGTACGATCCGGAAGCGGGGCTGGTGGTGAGCGATGCGAAGGTGCGGGCCACCAACCCGATTACCGGGCCGCTGGAAGCCTACGGACCGATGGTCGAGCAGATTGTGCAGCTGAAGATTGAGCCGGCAATTACCATGTTCGAGATTCAGCACGAGCATTACCCGTCTTACGACGAGTTCATGAAGGAAATTATTCACGGGCAGAATGTGCAGCTGCCGGTGCTGCCGGCCGAAAGCCGCTACCAGTACGATGAGGAAAATCACAAACTGCGGGTTGTGCTGCGCCCGGAGGATGGCTGGCCGAAAGACGAGGCGAAACCGCCGGCTGCTGCCGACGAGGCTCCGGGTGCTGCTCCGGGTGTTGCTGCACCGCCGGCTGATGCGGCTCCCGCGGGTGGTGCCACTGCAGCCCCGACAGGCACGCCTGGTGCAGGCGGTGCGCTGGATGCACTCGAAAAAGCACGCGGCCGGATTGGCCAGTAAGACTGTGCACTCTCCTTCTGATCTCTCGGCGAGGAAGCTGCGGCCCTCATGAGTTCGCCTGATCTTGAACAACTGGAAATGCTGGGTCGGGTCGATGAACTCTCCGGCCGGCTGTCGGCGTGGGCGGCAGAGCCGTCTCCCTGGGAACCGGCCCGACGGATGCGTGCCCTGGTGCAGCGGGTTCTGCCCCGGATGGAAACATTGCGCATCCGGCTGGAGGCTCCGCTGGTGGTGGCCACCTTCGGCGGGACGGGCACCGGCAAGAGCACGCTGGTCAATGCACTGGTGGGCCAGGAATGCACTACTTCGGGCAGACAGCGGCCAACTACCCGGCAGCCCGTGCTGATTGTGCATCCCGAGATGGATGTCGAGGCGCTCGGTCTGCCGCTGGAAGACTTCGAGCTGGCCCGGGTGGATGCGCCCGTGCTGCGGGACATTGTCATCATCGACTGCCCCGACCCGGATACCAACGAAGTCGCCGAGGCCGGGACGAATCTCGAACGGCTGCATAATCTGC
>JAGQPV010001057.1 GCA_020426545.1 Planctomycetaceae bacterium | reverse complement strand
CGGCAACGTGACTTCCACGAACAGCACCGGAAACGGCATTACGGTCACGGGCAGCTCGGGCAATGTGGATTTCTTCGGCAAAACTAAAGTGGAGAATGCCACCGGCACCGCCATCGACATTCAGAATAATCCCGGCAAGGTGGGCTTTGCCGATGTTGATCTGGACAGTGACGGACAGACGGCCCTGTTTGTCCGCAACAGCGGGGAAGTCATCATCGAAAGTGGTGACATCACCGCCATCAACAGCGGTGCGGCGGTCGATATCGAAGACGCCCCCGTCGAGATCGTGCTGAACAGCGTCTCGGCCGATGGCGGCGCTTTCGGTATCCGGCTGGTCGATACGCCGGGCCGGTTCGTCATCTTCGGCAATGGCAGTAACACGGCCGGCAGTGGCGGTCTGATTCAGAACATGACCACCGCCGGTGTGGTGGCGGAAAATGCGGGTGTGGTGGCCCTGCAGTATGTGGATCTGGACGGCAACAACATTGGTCTGCAGGCGACGGACACCTATCGGGTCGTGCTGCAGAGTTCCCGGGTGACAGATTCCACAACCTTCGGCACGGATCTGGTGGACGTGGAAAATCTGGAGATTGTCGGCAGCATCTTCACGGGTAACGGGGACAGCAGCGTGCGGGCTCGGTTCCAGACGGTCGACGATTACGAATACGACATTCGTTCCAGCCTGTTCACACAGGCGACTGGCCATGCTGTCGATCTCGTGACGGAAGCCGGTGCCGCGGGCTCCAACCTGGAACTGGTGGTGACCCGCAGCGAATTCAATACGGCCGGCACCGGCGCCAGCGGCGTGAATGTCGCGTGGAATGGCGGATTGTCGACCACTATCACCCGGAACGAATTCAACGGCACCGGTGGCAGTAATACGGGCGTCGCCATTGATGTCTTATCGACCACGAAGACCGCTTCCATTGGCATGGCAGCCAACGTGTTCGAGTTCACGGGGGGAGCGGATACCGCCATCAGCATTACCACCGCCGGCAAGTCGTCCATCCTGCTGGAAAGCAACGCCGTGCTGTTTGACGATCCGGGTGGAATCGGCGCCGCCGGCGGAACCGGTTTCAATTTTGATCTGGCCAGTCAGGCCAGTGTCAGCCTGCTCAACAACCTGATTATCGATAACGATTCCA
>JAGQPV010001056.1 GCA_020426545.1 Planctomycetaceae bacterium | reverse complement strand
CTGCCCGCCGAATCACTCCGCGGTCGAGACGCAATACAGTGCTTCCGCTGTCCGCAGGAAGATCTCGTTATCGGAAATGGCAGGAGTCGAATTCGAAGGCTCATTCAGGCTGTTGACCTGCACCACGTCGAACTTCTCGCGGCTGGGGCGGAAGACATGCGTATTCGATTTCTGGTCGGTAGCGTACAGCAGCCCGTCGGCCATCACGATCGAACCCCAGTGGTTCCCCCGCAGACGGTCCTGCCACAGCACTTCACCCGTGTTGATATCGATGGCCTGCGCCGTCCCGGGACCGGCGTTCGCCATGTACAGCGTTCCGTCGACCACCACGCCCGAACCAATCCGCACTGGCTGGCCTTCGATCTCGTGCCACAGCCGGTTCTGCCCGGTCACATCGCCCCGGCCGCCCAGCCGAAACCCCAGCACCGGACCACGAAAGCCGCCCATGGCCACACCCACATCGCCGGCCACCACCATCGAGCTGTAAACCAGATCGCCCCGCACACTGGTCAGTCCGTCCACGGTCCACAGAATCTCGCCGGTCTGCAGATCGTACGACACCACCCGCGTGGGCAGGCTGGAGACCAGCTGCTGCTGCCCGTCCACATCCACCACCAGCGGCGTACTCCACGAGCCCACCATCCGGGGCGACCCCTCGTCGACTCCGCCGGGCTCTTCCGTCTTCCACTTCAGTTCGCCATCGGCCAGGCCAATGCCCGCCATGAATGTGTTCACGCCGGGGCCGCACTGCAGGTAGACCATCCCCTCGTGAATCACGGGCGACGAGCCATAACCCCACATGTGCTCAAACTTGCCCAGATCGGTCGACCACAGTTCCTCGCCGTCCAGCGTGTAACAGTACAGCCCGGCCGAACCGTGCCACACCACGACATGGTCCTTCGTGGCAGCCGGAGTCGAGCCGCACCACTTGTTCGTCTGGTGCGTGACTTCGTTCTTCGTCCACTCAACCGTTCTCGTCCACAGTTCCTTGCCCGTCTGGCGGTCAAAGCAGATCAGATTCCGCTTCGCTCCCTCGTCCCGGGCCACGGTCACGAAAACGCGACCTTCAATCACAATCGGGCTGCTGTTGCCGGTGCCGTTCAGCTCAGTACGCCAGCGAATGTTCCTGTCCTTACCCCATTCGGTGGG
>JAGQPV010001055.1 GCA_020426545.1 Planctomycetaceae bacterium | reverse complement strand
CCGGTATTTCGTCCGCGAGAGTTCAGGGGCTTCCGATGAAGGTAACGGCCGTCGAAGTAACCATTGTCGAAGTGCCGCAGATCAAGCCGATTGCTCCGTATCGTTCGCACATTCGCACCAGCTCGACGACCACCAGTGCCATTGTGCGGGTGGAAACGGACAGCGGTCTCGTGGGCTGGGGCGAACACAATGCGAATTTCCTGCCGGATAACAGCGGCCGCCGTTCGACAGCCGCCGCCACCGAATGGCTGACGGGCCGGGATCCGCTGAACATTGCTGCCTTTCACCGGGACTGTCCGCTGGAGACCCGGCTCAAGTCGGGCATCGAACTGGCCCTGTGGGACATTCTGGGTAAGTCGGCCGGGAAGTCGGTCGCCGAACTGCTGGGAGGAGTCATTCGACCGGAAGTCGAGCTGGCCGCCTGCATGGGCATCCAGCCATACGAGCGGGCCGGTGAGATTGCCAGTCTGTATGTCGAGTGGGGTTATTCCACCCTGAAGACCAAAGCCGGGGCCGACATGCAGGAGGACATCGATATGGTCCGGGGCGTGCGGGATGCCGTGGGTGACCGGCTGAAGCTGCGGATCGACCCCAACCGGGCCTACTCGCCAGAGGAGTCCGCTGAACTGGCGCAGCGGCTCGAAGAATACAATCTGGAATATCTGGAGCAGCCGCTGCCCGCGGAGCCTCTGGAAACGGCCCGCTGGCTGCGGGAACAGACCACAACCCCCATTGCCCTCAACGAAAGTGTGATCGGCCCGGACAGTGTATGGGATATTCTGCACGCCGGGGCCGCCTCGCACATTCTGCCCGATACACACATTGCCGGCGGCATTCTCCCCTGTGTGAAAATCGGCCACGTCTGCGAAGCCGCCCGGGTCCCCTGCATCATGCACTGTGGACACGATCTCGGCCCCAAAACAGCCGCCATGCTGCACGTGGCCGGCAGTCAGCCCTCGTACACGCTGGCCAACGACTGCACGTATTTCGGCCTGGAAGACGATGTTTTAACCGAGCAGCTGCCAATTACCCGGGGACGGATGAAGGTTCCCACAGGCCCCGGCCTGGGAATCGAGGTGTGTCCCGAGCGGCTGGCACGGTACCGGGTAGACTGCTGAATGGCCTGCGCTATAGTTCCTGCAGGGCCCG
>JAGQPV010001054.1 GCA_020426545.1 Planctomycetaceae bacterium | reverse complement strand
GCCCCTGCCGGCTGCCGTACCCATTGTATGGAATGATGTGGTGCTGGTGCGGTCCGGCGAAGGTCTGGCGGCTTTTCAGACGGGGACGGGAAACCTGCTGTGGCAGCACATGCCCGCGACGCGGTCTGTCAGTCTCACGAAAGATTCCCGCCTGCTGCGGAACGATGGATTTCAGGAGCTGATTTCCCGCAACGAGGTCTTCCGGATTCTGGCCGACGACATTCACGGCCGGCTGACGGTGGCGGACGGAACGGTGTACGCCGTCATGGAGGCCAGCCAGGATGAATCCGCGGGAACCGCCCGCCCGATGCAGACGCTGGGCCTGCCTTCTCCCGGAGAAACGGCCGATGTGCTGGTTGCCCGTGGCATTCGCTCCGGCCAGGAACTGTGGCAGTTGAACCCGGCCACCTCGGCGGTGGTGGCTGCTGCTGCTCAGGGTGAGAAGCTGGAGGCTGGTTCCGTCCATCTTCTGGGGCCGCCCCTCGTCAAAGCGCACGAATACTTTGTGTGCCTGGCGGCCGGCGATACCCTGCTGCTGCTGTGCGGCGATACTCATACAGGCGAGCCGGAATGGGCCATCCCGCTGGGGACCACGGGGCGGGTCGATTCCAGTGTCATCCGCCGTTCTCTGGCTGCTGCACCCCTGGCGTACGCCGGGGGACTGTTGATCTGCGGGACAGCCAGCGGCGCGGTGGCGGGGGTCGATCTGGCAACCAGGCAGGTCAGCTGGCTGCGGCGTTACCGCCGCGACGATGTGACAGTCGCCGACGGCCTTCCCCAGGGCCGGCTGAATCGCCATCAGAATATTCGCTGGTGGGAAGGCTGGCGGGAATCGTCGCTGCATACCGACGGACAGACCGTACTGGTTGTCACACCGGAGAGTGATACGCTTCGCGCGATTGACGCCGCAACCGGGCAGGAACTGTGGGTGCGGCCCCGGGCCGAGGGGCTGCTGGTGGGCCGGCTGTCGGAAGAGGCGGTGTATGTCCTCGGCCGCGAATCGCTTGCTGCCGTTCGCATTGCCGATGGTTCTCTGCTGTGGCACTGTGGCACGGGCAGACCGTCCGGCCGGCCCGCGGTTCAGGGAGACCACCTGCTGCTGCCGCTGGAAACGGGAGAGATTCTCCGCATTCACAGTGGTACGGGGGCTGCGGCATCCGCCGTACTGACAGCGGTCGGC
>JAGQPV010001053.1 GCA_020426545.1 Planctomycetaceae bacterium | reverse complement strand
CTTTGCGGGCACGGTCGGTAAATCGTTCGTACATGCGAAACTCTCCATGATGCCGAAGACCGGCTGCTGTCAGCTGCAGAACCGGCCCGACAGGGTCTGGCCGCTGAAGAAGACAGCCTCTTGCGATCCATAGCCGTTGAGGGCATTCTCCCGGCCAGCGGAACCGCGGTGGAAACTGCAGAAATCTGTCGTCGAATCGGAAACTGTCTCTATCTCAATGCGACCGCCTGCCGGAAATTCCGACCGGCAGCCAGTTGTGCGGGAATCTGCCGAGCCGGTTGTTCCCGACCGCCGTCCCCACCGACCGTGGGGCAGGCAACCGAAACCGCCAGTCGGTCAGTCCCGCGTGCTCCCTGTGCTGAATCTGTCTGTGTCGGCCCGCTGTCCCTCAGAAGCCATTCGGGCCGACTCCTCCGGCAGGCAACCGTGCCCCGCCTGCAGTGACATGCTGTTCCACCGCTGAAGTGGAAGAACCCGCACAACCTGCACGCTGCGAACCCGCGCCCGCCAATCTTACGCCACCCGGTACCGCCGTGCGTGACCTTTCCCCGGCCATTGACCATTCCGCCACCGGACAGAACGGTTCTGCCGGAAAGGACCGGCAATCTCCACCGCTTCACTCCGGCCGCCGGAAAGGCCACCCTGCCGATACCCGAAGTTCGATTGATATCGGAAAGTTCTGTACTGGAAAGTTCAGGCCGGCACCCGGCAGGATGCTGGCCCGATGACTGCCGCTTGCGAATTTCGTACCGGAAGACGATGCTGCAGAAAGTGATTTCCTGACTGGTAACCGGCTGTCTGTCGCAACCGGCAGGACCGGCACTGGCCGGATGATCGGCACCCGGACCGGGTGAATTGTAGTTCCGCATTCCCAACCCGGCAAGATAACCCCGGATTGCCGTCTGCGTAAACTGTGTACAGCAGGGGATCTGCACTTCAGCGGCCCTCCCCGGCTGCAGGCAGGACGGTTGGAATCCGCGCTGCCGGTTGCAGGATTTTCACTCGCCCGCAGGTTTTTTCCGCGTTGAGACTGCCATGTACCTGCTGATTACCGAAGGTGCCCGACGAATTCTGCTGCGGTCTGCCGATGTGGCAGTGCGGCACCGGGCGCGGCAGATTGACCCCGTTCACCTCCTGTGGTCTCTCGTGCTTGAGGAATCGCGGGCAGCCGAGATTCTCGGTGGTCTGGG
>JAGQPV010001052.1 GCA_020426545.1 Planctomycetaceae bacterium | reverse complement strand
AGAGGTGCTGTGGCAACCGCACAGCCCTGCCGCCAGCACCAGTGCGCTGAACAGCGGGCACACGGCGCGGGGCACCGTCAGGCTCAGTCGGGGCATGTTTCTCGTTTCCTTCCGAGTAGTCCGGCTGCCACACCCAGGTGTGACAGGAATCCTGCTGCCAGCGATTTCCCTGCCGGCAAACTCTGTCCGCACGTCACATCGCTTCACGTACGCGCACCGCAGCACCGTCCGCAGACGAAAACAGCCCACGGAGGAATCACCAGACATTCCCGTCGCTCCGCCATCCCGCGGAGAAATCCGGACAATCCGCCGGAGGGAAGAAGCCGTCTGGAGATTCAGGCCAGCTGAAGATTCCATCCCGAATTCAGATCATTCGGGCGGAACCGCATCGGCGGGCGGCGAACGCTGCCGATACACTGCCGCAGGATCTCATCGACGCGGAACGCGAACTTCGGCCATTCGTTCGGCGGGCCAGCGGCAGCTCGCGGGATCTGCCGGTCGGGTTGTTCCCTGCAGTCCGACTGACGCCTGTCTGCCAGATCACCCTGTCGGGCATGATCCGGCCTTTCTGCCGATTATGCCGAAAGACTCGCTGGCGAGAGTGCGCAGGCGGCGCCTCCTGTGCGGCCGGCGAGCCTGCCACAGGCAACGGTCAGGCAGGACAGGGCAGAGAGACAACGGTCGGACAGGCCAGAGAGCACTCCCCGGCCCCGCCGCAGCAGCTCATTCGATTGCCGCTCATTCCGCCGCAGCCTGGTTCTCGCGGAACACGGCCCTCAGCCCGCGGGCCGACGGCGGTGCAGTGGCTTGAGCAGCCGCCCCAGGTCTTCAGCCAGCGATTCCAGACAGACACTGACGGGCGAGTTCGTCTGCAGATGCCAGACGGCCACCGTCAGCCGATCGAGACATTCTGTCAGAATATCGAACGTCCCCGCCTCAGCCGACAGGCTGCTGCTGAACTGTCGCACGGCCGCCGGACAGAAAAACTGTTCATCCGCCAGGCAGCGGAGCAGCTGACGAAAGAACTCACCGGTAAATCTCAGCATCCAGCGGGCAGCGGCCCGCTGAGCCGAAGCTTCACTTCCCGCGCGGCCCAGCATGTCGATCATGGCGGCCGCCAGGTTGCGGCTGTTCATCGGCCGGGCGGACAGCAGCCGGAACAGTTCTCCCTGCATCGCCGAGATCTCCGGCT
>JAGQPV010001051.1 GCA_020426545.1 Planctomycetaceae bacterium | reverse complement strand
TCACGTTCGCCGTACCGGGCGTGCCGGAGATAAGTTCTCTTCTGACATACGGATGACGCCAGTCATGGATCTGCCTAGCTGCCCGGCCTGTGGTCAGTCTGTTCTGGATGACGACACCGACGAGTGCCCGTTCTGCGGAGCGTCGATGAGCGGCAAGCCCTCCGCTGGTGGTGCTGCTGTCAGTAAGGCTCCGTCCAGACCGGCGGCCGCGGCTGCTCCCGAGAAGAAGGGCAAGCCCGCGGCCACAGCGAGCCGAGCGGCAGCTTCTGCCTCGAAGGGCAGCTCTCCCGGCAAAGCTCAGAAGGCGGCCGGCGACGATCCCTTCGAGACCGAAGGCACCGCGGCCGTCAAGGCGATTCAGCTGCTGCCGGCGCCCCGACCAGGCCGACAGTGGGAAGTCATCTGCCCGATGTGCGAAACCCCCGGCTACACAGCGACGAAGGCCTCCGGCCGGGAAGTGCGCTGTGCCAACTCGGGGTGCCTGGTTCCGGTCTTCACCGCTCCTGAATATGAAGCACCGGTCGCTCCACCGGAGCCCGAACCGGAAAAGGCCCGCTGGCCGATTGTCGCCGGTGTGACTCTGGCCGGCTGCGCCCTGGTTGCTGCCGTGGGGTACTTTGCCCTGTTCTACGATTCTGAAGGTGGTCTGTCTGAGAAAGACCTCGGTGCACCCTTTGTACGGAATGCACCCGAACCGAAGGACGATCCGGAGAACCCGGACGGCACGGGAGAGAGCCCCGGTGTCGAACTGAACCCGTTCGATACAACATCAGGAGGCGGAAACTCCGACCAGACAGCCCGAGCGGGCGATCTGCCTGCTGCTGCAGAACTGCCTGGCACGATGCTGGCCGAGCTGGTCAAGGAATCCCAGCAGGCACCGCCGAGCCAGAAAGCTGCCAGTCGCCGGTTAATCGCCGAGGCTTATGCGCAGCTGGGGCAGCTGGAGGCCGCGCGGGAACAGCTGGCTCAGCTGGACAAAGTCCGGCGGAACAGCCTGGAGTTCTACCGCATTCCCCCGCTGACGCGAATTGCCTGGCGGCAGCTGGTGGACGGAGAGGCTGCCGCGGCGAAGCAGACGCTCGATGAGGCACTTCAGGCGGCCAGTCAGCTGGAGTCGTTCGGTCGCGTGCCGCTGGACTATGCGACTTTGCTGTCTGGTGCGCTGGTGGCAGCCAACCGGGCGAGCGAGGCCC
>JAGQPV010001050.1 GCA_020426545.1 Planctomycetaceae bacterium | reverse complement strand
TGAGCCGACCTCAGGCGCCTCGAATGTCCGCATCGTCCTGGGAGTGAGTGGCATCAGTCTCTCAGGTTGATGCCTCTGCCTCGCCTGACTATCCCGAGGCTGTCATCGCCTGAGTGCTACTCACCCCGTCGCTGGAACTCCCGCCGATCCAGCACCGTGTTCTTCAGGCTCCTGATCTCCACGATCATCGGCCCGCCACGCGTTACCGTCAGCAGAACGTAGCTGTCCTCACCGGCCAGCAGCTTCGAATGCGGATCGGGGTACTGGTTGCCTTTGCCGCTGAGTGACGTGTTGTAGTAGGTCAAGCCGTCCACCTCGGCACGTTCCGCGAAATAACCGTAACCCGTGATGCAGCAGGTGCCGCGTCGGAACAGGTCGTGCCACTGCTTGCTGGCCTGGTTGCGGACGCTGGCATTCCGCTCATTATAAAGCGTCACCACCAGGCCGGGGGGCTGCTCCATCAGCTTCCTGTACCAGCGAAACTGCTCGGAGTCCTCGCCGAACGCATGGCAGGTCTGCCAGGTTGTGCCGAAGTCGGAGATGTGGTTGAAATCCAGAGCGACAAACCGCAGATCGAATTCGGGCAGATCGAAGTGCCACTTCCATTCGTCGTCCGGAAGCTCGAAGAATCGCCGGAAGGCCGTGGCGTCAACATCGTAAACCGGCTCAACTGGAGGACTGCTTCCCCGAGGCCGTATTTCCCGGTCGTGGTTGCCCAGGGCCGGCAGGAATGGCGTGGAGCGGAACAAATCCGGGTAGGCGTCGATCAGCGCGGCATACGGCTCGATGCAGTACTTCTTTCCTGCGCCGCACCGGTCCCACAGTCGGGCGATATTGTCGCCTGCGGTCAGCAGCAGATGCACGTCCTCTTTCACGATGGCGGACAGATCGGGCTGGCCCTGCCAGTCGGCGATCACAGCCACACGCAGCTCATCAGTCGGATACGCCTTGAACGTCGCGTTCTTCGACCGCTGGTCGCCGGTGCTGACCGAGTAATGGTAAACCATGTCCCGGTGCTTGAGCGGTATTTCGACGTGATGCAGTGTCGTGCTTTCGTCAATCCGCACCGTCCCGCCGTACTCCTTCGTCAGGCCGAAGTGCACCACCGAATTGCCCGGTTCGTCGGTGGCCCAGTTCACGACGATCCTGCTCGAATCGTGCGATTTATGCGTGAGCCAGATACGGTCAATCTCCGCTGCCACGGCGAGTTGT
>JAGQPV010001049.1 GCA_020426545.1 Planctomycetaceae bacterium | reverse complement strand
CCAGGTTGATCCACAGAATCTGCACAGGCACCAGCGGTAGCGGCAGCCCCAGCAGAATCGCCAGAAACAGCACCAGGATCTCGCCGATATTGGTCGACAGCAGGTGCCGCACGAACTTGCGGATGTTGTCGTAGACCACACGGCCCTCTTCGACCGCCGCCACGATCGTGGCGAAGTTGTCGTCGGCCAGAATCATATCGGCCGCCTGCTTGCTGACGTCGGTGCCCGTCTGCCCCATGGCGATGCCGATGTCGGACTGTTTGAGCGCCGGGGCGTCGTTCACGCCGTCGCCCGTCATGGCGACCACGCTGCCCCGCTGCTGGTGGGCCCGCACAATCCGCAGCTTGTGCTCGGGCGACACGCGGGCATACACCGAGATCTCGCCCACCGCGGTGGAGAACTGCTCGTCATTCATCGCGGCCAGTTCGGTCCCGGTCACCACCCGGTCGCCGGGCTGATACAGTCCGAGGTCTTCCGCAATGGCTTTCGCCGTGACCTGGTGGTCTCCGGTAATCATGATCGGCCGGATTCCCGCAGCACGGCACTCACTGATGGCGTCGGCTGCTTCCGGCCGCGCGGGGTCCACCAGGCCGACGATGCCCAGCAGCGACAGCTCCTGCTCGGCCTCGCCCCCCGCGTCCGGCAGTTCGTCGCTGCTCCACGATTGGGCCGCCACGGCCAGCACCCGGCGACCACGGGCGGCCAGTTCCTCAACCCGGCTGTTCCATTCGGCCAGGGCTTCCCCGGTCATTGGTTGCGGGTGGTGCTCGCCGTCTGTCAGTTCAGCTGGCAGGCCCAGGGTACTGCAACGGGCCAGGACCGCTTCGGCCGCGCCCTTCACCACCACCACCTGCCGGCCGGAGGCATCGCGGTGCAGTGTGCTCATCCGTTTGCGATCCGAGCTGAAGGGCACTTCGCCGACACGGGGCCACCGCTGGCGGATTTCATGAATGTCGACTTCGGCCTGGGCGGCTGCCAGCACGAAGGCGGCTTCCGTCGGGGTGCCGACGGCCTGGCCATCGTGCGACAGATCGGCGTCGTTACACAGAATGCCGCCCAGCAGCAGGTCGCGGTCGGCCCCGGAGCGTTCGCCAGCGGAAAGCACGTCGGCGATGGTCATTCGGTTCTGTGTCAGGGTGCCCGTCTTGTCGCTGCAGATCACATCGACCGAGCCGAGTGTTTCCACCGCGGGCAGTCGCCGCATGATGGCGTGCCG
>JAGQPV010000104.1 GCA_020426545.1 Planctomycetaceae bacterium | reverse complement strand
AACTTTCCTGCTGAGGCCCCCTGGCCGGTCGCCTTCGTCTGGCTGCGCAGGTTACGTTCCCTGACTTTCTGCAGCAGGGCCAGGGCTTTCTGGTCCTGTGGTTTCAGTTCCAGGTAGCGATTCAGCTTCTGTTCCAGGCCGTCATACAGGCGGGCACGGGCCGCATACTGAATTTCACCGGCCAGCTGTTTCAGTTCCGCAACGGCAGCGGCCAGTTCGCCTGCCAGCTGGCGTGTCTCGTCGGTCTGCATCGGGCCGGGAATGCGGGCGAGGTACCGGCGTGCTTCGGAGAGGTGCCCGCTTTCCGCCTGCTCGCGGGCCGTCTGCAGCAGCTGGTTCCGCTGCATTTCCAGCTCGGCCAGTTCTCCGGTGAGCCGCTTCCATGCCTCGTCGGCCCATTCCCGGTATTCGGTCAGGGCGGCATGCTGACTGTTCCGCAGAGGAATCAGTTTCTCCAGCGCTTCGGCGTGACGGAAAGAAGACTGCAGCGACTGAATCTCGCCCTTCAGTTCACGGGCCGCTTCGACGTGCTCTGCCAGCACGGCCGGCATGTCAGTCCCGCATTCACCGCAGAACTGTTCCCACACCCGGGTTTCCGCATCGCAGGCCGGGCAGGCGCCGAGCAGCGAGGAACCGCAGCTGCGGCAGAACTTGCGGGTTACATCGTTTACGGTTCCGCAGTCGGGGCACTGTCCGTCCTTCAGTGCTGTCTGCGTCTGACTGTCGGCTGACCGGGTGGCCGTGTCGGCCGCATGCTGCACGGCTTCGGCAAACTCCCGCACCGAATCAAACCGCTCGGCGGGCCTGGCCTTCAGTGCCCGGCGGACAGCCTCCCGCACCGCTTCGGGAACGGCTTCGATTTCGATCACCCGCGGGACGTCGCCGGTGAGCATCTGGTAGAACGTGGCGGCCAGGCTCCACTGATCGCTGCGGGCATCGGCCAGGCTGCTGTCCTGCTTCTGCTCGGGAGCCATGTAGTCCAGCGTGCCCAGCATGGCTCCCGAGACGGTGTGACCTCCGCCGTCCACTTCCTTCGCCAGGCCGAAGTCCGTCAGCTTGGGAATACCGCTGGCTGTGACCAGAATATTGGCCGGTTTGATGTCCCGGTGGATAATGCCCTGCAGGTGCGCCGTCTGGAGGCCGTCGCACAGCTGACGCAGCAGGTCCACAGCCTGTTCCAGCGGCAGGGGGCCATCCTTGAGCAGTTCGGCCAGAGTGGGCCCTTCGACCAGTTCCATCACGAGGAACGGGCCATCGGCCGTGTGGCCGTAGTCGAAGATCTGCACGACGTTGAAGTGGTTCAGGGCAGCGACCGAGATGGCCTCGGTGAGAAACCGCCGCATGGCCTGACGGCTGGCTCCCAGTTCGGCCCGCATCCGCTTGATGGCCACGTCCCGCTTCAGCCGGCGGTCGGTGGCGCGAATGACCTCACCCATTCCGCCCCGGCCCAGCACGGCCCCTAACTCATAACGGGATGCGAGATCGATAATTTCCCGGTCGGCGTCGTCCCCGTCTTCGCTGTCCGGCAGATCCGTCAGCGAGGAGCGGCTGTCGGTGCCGGTATCCAGATGACCGAGACTGGCGAAGGTGTCTCCCGGCGTCCGCTGTTCCGGCGAATCCGTCCGCGACTCGCCGCCCATGCGGGTGGCGGCCTGGTCGAGACTGTCTGCGGGCAGAGAGGACGGATCGGTCATCGAACACGCTGTCTGCCGGAGTCTGCCGGGAGGAACTGTATTGGGAGAGTCTCAGGATACCCGGCTGATCAGGCGGAGGCAAAGGAATGCAACCTCCCGCCGCTCAATATGCTTCCGCGCATGCAGAAACCGGGACCGATCCAGCAGATCTGCCCCGGTTTCCGGTGTCGTCGCTGGTTGTGGTCTCGGGTCAGTTTCTGCCTGCCGCCGGTTGAAATCGTGCGGCGGGCCGGCTGTGGCTGACGCAGGGAGAACTCAGTCCTCTTTGACCTTCGAGCTGAAGCTGATCATCAGCACGCCGTGCTCATCGGGGATGACGTAGCTGGCCGTGGCGGGCAGGTACTTCTTCATTGCCTCGAACGGAGGCAGCTTCTGGAAGTCGATGCCCGATTCCATTTCCTCGTCCAGTTTGCCGTCCCGCAGCATGTTGTACAGGGTGCGAATCTGGGCATCCTGGTACTGGAAGCTGAGGGCGGAGGTCTTCGCCGGGAAGCGTTCCGCCAGCTGCCGGTACATGGGGGTTTCAATCAGGCCGGCCGTGTCGGTATCGGCCAGCAGCACCCGTTCCAGCTGCTTGACGTCGGTGGCGAACAGCAGGTGACCCCGGGCGACGGTGACGCCCATTTTCGAGGGCGCACCGGGAGTGAACCCGTCGGTCTCGTAGATGGTGTGGCCGCGGAACTCCCGGGTCTCGACTTTCGCACCGGGGGAGCTGGTCACTGTCTTCACGACGGACTTCATCTTCTTTTCATCGGCAGTCACCAGGCCGGCCACCACGGGCATCTGCTCGGGGCTGTCTTCCGGCGGGGGCAATGTGAAGTAGTGAATCCGCCCGGTCAGGTTGTCGAGGAAGTCCTTCTTGAGATGAATGCCTGCTCCGTTCGGGTCGTTGGCGAGGTTGTCCAGCTGCTGTTCGACAAAACCTTCTCCGTAGAACGAGTTCACCAGGCTGGAAATCGCCCGGTAGGCTGCGGCGAAGTCCCAGTTAATGGCGGAAAACGCACTGACATCCGCCGGGATCCACTTCGGGGGGGCCATCTCCACAGCCGGCCAGTGGAACACGTTCAGCAGTCCGGTGACGGGCTTGTCGACGTAGATCAGGGTGCGGCTGGAAGCCACCTGCTCTTCGCCGCCCAGCAGGACCGTGCCACCAATGGCACGCATCTTGGTCACACCCAGCACCGGCAGGAAGTTGCCCACCAGGGCAAACTGCTGGGCCTGCTCTCCACCTGCCTGCAGGCCGGCCTGCAGCAGGCCGAAGGGGTTGGCGTACCATTCGGCGACCGATTTCCCGCCGGCTTCGCCGTTGCGGCACCGCTCCATGATGTAGCTGTAAACCCGGTCGCCGCTGAAGGTGCTGTCGTGCTCGCCATCCCAGCGGGCCAGGACGGCTTCCAGGGCAGCCGGGTTGCTGGAGAGGACAAACCGCGAGCCCCGGACGAACCAGGCGAACTGCTGGAACGGGTCTTCTTCGGCGTCCGCGTCTTCGTCGTCGGCACCCTCTTCTTTCTCCGGCCGGGTGTAGATCACGATCCGTGTATCGTCGACTTCACGGGTCGTGCGGACGGCTCCATTCTTTTCCAGGGCAGCCATGGCCCGGCCCAGCAGCGTATCGACCGTGTCTTCGTTGTCGCCGAAATCGGCCACCAGCAGGCCGGCGAAATCCCGTTTGCCCGTTTCGCGGTCCGGCGGCAGACGGATGAAGGCCGCCGACAGATCGCCGGAGGGCAGCTTCAGCAGAGAGTCCAGGTCAACGCTGGTTTCCTTCTCGAGCTTCTCGGAGATCTCTTTAATCTGGCCCTGCAGTTCCTGGCGGAAACCTTCCAGCTGCGGGTCGCGGGTCAGTTCGCCGTACAGCGAATCTTCCCACTGCTTCCGGAACTCGGGAATGCTGGGGATGGTAAAGTACCCGTACACGTCACCTGGCAGGAGGTGATCGGTCGGCACGGGGTCCGCGGCAGCGGCCGGCAGCGACATCGCAGTCAGAACGACACTGCCCAGCACGGCGAGCAGACCCGAATATCTCGAAATCATGAACTGTGATCCTCTACGCAGACACAAGAGCATCAACGGCGCAGATTGACAGATCCGCGCCGCAGAAACGGCACATTGAGTTGTAGCGGATCCTCGCAGGCACGCAAGACATGCTGCCGGCTGCGCGGCGTGCGGCCCGAAGGGGCGAGCCCGGACGGTTCCGGAATCTGTCGGCAGATTCACCGGTTAAACCGCCGGGAATCGGCGTGCGGAAAACGACTTCTCCGCCGGGCCATGTTCCGGCTGGTCATGTTCTGCCGGGGGCGGAGCTGTCGCGGGGCACCGGCCCGTGGCTGTCGTGTTTCGGTGCAGCTGGCCAGTGGAGATTATCAGTCCGCCGGGGGCGGCTGCGGGTTCTGGCGTCGGGGGGCTTCCAGGTAGCGGTAGCCCGTATTGGGGTTGTTGCGGTCGAAAGCGAACGCATCCAGATTGGACAGAAAGTGTTTCAGGTACATGACGGGGATGGCGAAGCCCAGGTTTTCGCCGAACGTCAGTTTCATGTTGGTGACACCGACGACTTCGCCCCGCACATTGAACAGCGGCCCGCCGCTGTTACCGGGATTGATGGCGGCTGTCGTCTGGATGTAGACCAGCCCCTCAAAATTCCGGTTGCGTGAGCTGACAATGCCCCGGGAGACGCTGCGTTCCAGCCCCAGCGGGCTGCCGATGGCGAACACATCGTCTCCGGCCTTCTGGTCGCTGTCCCGGGCGAGGTACACCGGCTTGAACTTCAGCTTCTCCTGCTGGGGAATCTGCAGCAGGGCCAGGTCGAAAAACGGGTTCGTCGCCACGATTTTGACATCGTCGATCCGCTGGCGGGTGAATTCCCCGCTGCTCTGCGGGTGAAAGATGGTGGCGGCGATCCGCGTTTCCCGCTCGATGACGTGATAGTTCGTCACGCAGTGGCCCCGGTCGCTGATGATGAACCCGGAACCCAGCCCGCCGGGGGTTTCGATCAGCACCACGCCTTCGCCGAAGCGGGCCACCTGATCTTTCACGCTGCGGACGGGCAGATCCGCCATGCGGTACAGCAGCGGGCTGTCGGTTTCGGCGTCGGCCGGTTTGTCGGCTTCCGCTGGCTTCTCGTGGCTGCGGGATTCGATGCGTTCGCGGGGAATGCGAATGACATCGATGCCGATATCCACAAAAATTTCCTGCTCGGTCTCTTTGAGGATTTCCCCCTGGACGCTGTGACCGCTCTTGAGGGTGATCAGGTCGGCGCGGGCTGGTTCCGTGGAGAGAGTGGCCAGCAGCAGGACGGCCAGCAGCCCGGACGGATTCCCGGGGCGGACCAGGCGGCGGAGCGTGGGAAGAATTCGCATGGAGGATGTCATTTCCGCTCGTGATCCCTGCAGAGTCAGTTCAGCTGGTCGGCGGGCTGCCGGCCGCTGGGGCCGGCCGGGCCATTCCGCCTGTTCAGAAACCGTCAACGGCCGAAGCGGTAACCCATGTGGCAGCCATCGCAGGCTTTCTGCACACCGTCCAGCGCCGTTTTGTAGCTGTCGAAATTCTCTCCCTTTGTGGCGGAGATAATTTCCTGGCAGGCAGCCACCATGTCTTTGACGTACTGCCGATACTCCATTTCCTCGGCCGAATCGTAATCCGGGCTGGCGATGAGGGCCGTCATGGCGGCCAGCACGCTGGCTTCACGCAGGACTTTATCGCGGTTGGCAGCCCAGTCTTCTTCCCGGCCGTAGTCCTTCTTCATCAGGTCCTGGGCCAGCCGCATCCGCTCCATGATGCCGGAGCGGTAGACTGAGAGGCTCAGGTCGATTTCGTCCGGCTCTTCCAGATCGGGCGGTTTGGAACCGGCCAGAATCGTGTTGATCTTTTCGAAGGGCAGCTGGGTGGCTTCAAAGGCCGGTCGGCCGCGTCCGCTGGCACTGTCGGCAATGGTGGATGCGAGGCTGAGGACATACTTCGCGTTGTCTTTCCAGCCTGGTCCTTCCGGGTGCTGCAGTGCGATATACGCCATTGCCCCCAGAGCGGTGCCATCGGAGGCGACCTGCTGGTAGGTGCTGTTGTATCGTCCCACATTCACCAGAGACGCTTTCAGCTGGTTCTGCAGGCGGGAGACTTCATCTTCCAGCGCCTGTTTGGCAATCAGTGTTTTCCAGTCCTGCAGGGGCGAGGAACTGCCCGCGGCCGGAGGTGATTCGGCCGGGGTTTCCGCCGTGCCGCCAGCGGCTGGTGCCGTTCCCGCGTCGGGAGTGGCCACGGCCACGGTGGCGGAATCGTTAGCGACCGCTGTCGGGTTGTCGTAGAACACATCGTACGGAATGTCGCCAATCCACTTGCGGCCATCTTCCACACGGGTTCCCGAGGTGCTGGCCTGGGAATGCCCGGCGGACTGCGGAGCGGCAGCGGTGGTTTCACCGGCGGACTGCCCGCTGCTGCTGGCAGCAGTCTCGGTGCCGGTGGTCCCGGTGGCCGGAGGGTCCTCTCCGCCGCAGCCGGTGACAGCCGTCAGCAGGCAGAAGCCCGTCAGGCAGACTGCCAGCCGCTGCAGTTTCCGCGAGGGACATGACAGAGTGGAGCTGGCCTGCAGCTTCCGGAAAGGAAAGCCGGGACGGGCACGTTGAGACAGATAACCATCGGCCGGGCCGGCAGCGATGGAATATGGCAGGTTCTTCATGGGGCGATTCCTCAGAGCAGCCGGCTCATTCCACACGCGAAAGCGCAACGGGACCACTGCTGCCTGTCATTATGCAGGGGCAGCAGGACGGCTGCAACATCCGGTTGGGCTTGATCCGGTTCGGCCTGGCCACGTCAGCGGGCGGCCGGTGACGGGGCCGTCAGTCCCCGGGCACGGTCTGTGGTCGGGGGGCTTCCACCGGCGGGCGGGCCGCGGCGGGGGACCTGCCTTCCGTGTTCGATTCAGCGGCTGCCGAATCGTCGGGTTTCGCCGGAGCGGGTGCCGGTTTGTCAGATTCTGGTGTCCCTGTTTCGGGTGGATCGGACTTCGGTGAGTCGGGTTGCGGCTTGCCGGTCTCTGGACGATTCGGCTGCGGGGGAGCGGTCGACTCGGCGGGCTGCTGTTCGTCGGCGAACATGTCCGCCTTAATCGGAATGCGGTTGGACGGTGGCTGCATGTCGATCAGTTCCTCCGTCAGCTGGTACAGATAGAACCCGGCCAGCGGTCGCAGAGGAGATTCGGGCGCGATTTCCAGCAGCTGGCGGAAGGCGGCTTCCGCTTCGTTCAGCCGGCCCGATTCCAGATGGCACAGGGCTTCATTCAGCCGCTGGCCGGCAATCTGCACCGGGGTGGCAAACAGCGCCTGTGCCGCAACCGTTGTCTGCTGCAGAGGCCAGTTGCGGGGCGAAGAGACCAGCGGCAGAGCCTGCAGCATCTGAATCATTCGCTGCAGTTCCATCTCGGTGGCTTCCTGCTTCCACAGTTCGGCGGCGGCGTCGTAATCGGCGTGGGCCAGCAATGCCAGAGCCGCCTGGTGTCTCCACTGCATGGAGGGCGGAATCTGCGCGGCAGCGGCCTGCGCCTGCTCGACCAGTTCGACGGCCTGTTCCGGGTTGCCGCTTTCCATCAGCATGGCGGCCTGCAGCAGCTGCAGTGGCGGAGCACCGGCCACTTCGGGCTGCATTTTGATCATGGTGTCGATGGCGGCCAGGCCATCCAGCACGAGGCCGTTCTGCCAGGCCTGCTGTGCCAGCACAATGGGCGAGGCTTCCTGCTCCCTGAGTTTGTCGAGCTGGCCCCGGATGCCGGCGATCGTCTCTTCCAGCTGCTTCCGCGTTTCGGCACTCTGTTCCACCAGCTCCTGTTCCTGAGCATTCAATTCCGGCTGCTGCTGCAGTGCCCGGACGAACCGGTCGAGGGTATTCAGTGCCATGTCATACCGACGGCGGGAGGCGTACGCATCGAACAGGCGGCGGAGCGTCTCGGGGTGTTCCGGCGCCAGCATGTCGGCCTGATGCAGGGCATGAATCGCCTGGTAATACCGGCGGCTTTCGTCGTAACCGCCCGGCCGCCCTCCGCCCAGCTGCGATTCCACAATACCGAGGTAGACGTAAGCCCCCGCCAGCACCCGGTAGCCGGAGGCGTTGTTCACATCTTCCGCCAGACCTTCATTCGCGTGGCGAATGGCCAGGTGGGCCATGGCAGCACCCAGCGGGGCGGCGATGGCGATCTGTCCGCTGGCGGCGAGTTCCAGGTGGCGTTCCAGGTGCTGCGCCAGCTGAATCGCATTCGATTCCCGCGAATTCGCGACCGACAGCAGGTTCTGGTATCCGCTCCGCTTCCGGGGCCAGTCGACCCGCTGGACGGGTTCCGTCGGCTCGCCGCGGAAGGCTTCTTCCACAAACTGCACCCGATGCTCCGCCAGCCACTGGTTCAGTTCGGCCTGGTCGGTGTCGGCCCGGTAGAACGTGGCGGTGGCGGCTCCCAGGTGAGTGAGCTGCCAGGCGGGCGACTTCAGCAGGTCGAGGTAGGTGAAGTAATCGGGATTGCGACCGGCCAGCCGGGGAATCACATGGGTGATGCCGAACTTGTCGAACGCCGCTTTCCAGACATCGGGCCTGCCGCTGAGCGGATCTTCCGGGCGTTTCTGTCGCAGGGCATGCCTGGTTCTGTTGTGCAGCTCGACCAGATTCTCCTGGCCGTTTCCGCCCAGATACAGCTTGAGACGGGAATCGATAAAGGGCTGCCGGCCAATCCAGATCAGCAGGTCTCCCTGTGGCAGCAGGAAGTTGAAGGGCTTTTTGTCGAAGCTTTCGCCCAGTTCCTCTTCCATGGCTGACAGATCAGCGGCCAGCTGCGGAGACCAGCCCAGCCCCACCCGCCGGCCGTCGGCGGTTGTCATCCGCCCGCTGATGGCCAGCCACGACAGGGCGAACAGCGCAGCCACCGTGAGTGCCCGGCCACCCCGCGAGAAGATCAGTTCACTGCGTTCCACGGTGTAGCTTTGCCGGAAGCGGTTGCGGTACCAGTCCTGCGAGTTGAGCACGCATACCACCACCGACACCACAGCCGCTGCGGCCAGCTCGTGACTGACGGCACTGGCCAGCACGGCGAACCCGGCCAGCACCAGCACCCAGCTGAGCCGGACCCGCCTGCGGTTCAGCACGAGCGACAACACGGCCGCCACCACCACCAGAATGCCGGCAATCGACGAGGCACTGAGATTGGCCCAGAACTCTCCGTGCAGAATCGGAAAGTATTCCAGCCGCTCCGCCGAGGAAGACAGCCGGAACTTGGCCCGCAGTGCCGGGTACTCGGCCCCGTACAGACTCACCGGCGACAGCAGCGAATGCCAGCCGAACGGGTTCACCAGCATGGCGGGGACCGACAGAGCCAGAGCCAGCCACAACGGGCGGGTTTCCCGATCCGCCGGAGATTCGTCTGGGGAGAGCGGCTGCGAGTTCCGCCCGGTTCGCAGGGAATCGATGAATTCGCCCGCGGCAAACAGCAGCAGCAGGTACAGGCCGATAAACGCCCGCGGATCGAGATTCGACCAGACCAGCAGCACGGCCGGGACCGCCAGCAGCATGCGGCTGTTGCCCGTCACCTGCCAGCGGTACAGCAGCCACAGCTCCACCGCCAGACCCAGCAGGGTGACCGTCTGCGGTTCGACCGTCAGCAGGGGCCAGGCGGCCAGCAGGGCCAGGGCTGCGAGAATCGAACCCCACCACGTGGAGACGCGGTTCAGCGTGATATGCACCAGCAGGCCAAAGGTGGCTGCCACCAGCCCCGCCCGGAACAGCGACAGGGCCACCGGCCCGCCGACTTTCCAGGCCACGGCCAGCAGAATATCGAACAGCCAGGACAGGTTGATCCACGGTCGGTCGCCGGCCGTGCTGGAGAAGACATCGGTGCCGGGAGGCAGTACCCCGTGCGAGAGCATGTACTCTCCGCTCCGCACGTGGACCAGTACCCCCGATTCCACAATGCCGGTGCAGGCCAGCAGAAAGGCCAGCAGCACCACCGCCCAGCGGAGCACGAAATCGCCGCGAACAGCTTCGTCCTCCACGTCGTCGGGCGTCAGCGGCTCCCATTCGGGGAGTTCGTCCTCTGGAGCGCCGGCTTCGGTCTCCGTCCGTCCTGCTTCCTCACCGGTCGCCGCAGGGGCATCGTGCTTCACCGGGTCGGTTGTGCCGCTGGCCTGTGCCGCAGCATCCAGGGAGGGTGACTCCTCTGCCTGACCGGGCTGAGGCTCGGCCTGCGGATCGCGCGGTGTTTCATCGGGGGAGGCGGGCTCGGAAGGTGCTGGCACGATGAACGGTCACTTTCAAAGGCTGTCCGAAGATTCGGTCGTCGTCCCGGCCGGTGGCGGCCATCATCCCCGTGCAGTCCGTCGGGCGAATTCAGTCAGGCCGTCTCTGTGAGGCAGCCCGAAAGAAGCATCTTAATCAAACAGGGGCTGCAAAGCCTGCCCCGTGTGTCCGGATGGGAACCGCGGCGGACAGCTGACCGGAACGGGGCTGTCTGGACGGGGAAGCCGCAGAACAGACCTCCGTGATATCGGGCTGCTGCAGCCACGTCGATGCCCGTGTCATACGGCCGGACGGGATCGTGTCCGTCGGGATACTGTCAGAATAACACAGCGGGTGCCGCATTCGAGTGACAGGAACTGAACATTCGCCGACTGGCCTGTCTGCGGGAACTGCCAGTACCCGCCAGACAGAGCAGGCTCCCGCAATCTGTTTACGCCGTCCGCCGGGCCAGTGTTTGTTCAAAACCGGCTGGCGGGGCCCGTGCCCGACATCTGCCGCTGGCAAAACGGCACCATCTGCAGAAAGCGCACAGCCTTCCCGCCAGGCGCCACCACTGGGCGATTGTCACCCGGTGCGGGACGGGGTATCGTGATTCCTGCATCTGACAGCGCCGGTGGCTGCCGGTGACCCTGCCTTGAGGGTCGGCCAGTCTCGGCTGTTCTGAACCAGCCCTCCGCCGGAGAGATCTGCATGTCGTTCCTGCCGCCTATCGCCCGAATTGCTGTTCTTCGTTCTGCAGGCTGCCTGCTGCGAACCATTCTGTTGCCAGCCCTGCTGGTCACGGCCACTGTGGCCGGCAGCCTGACGGGCACTGCCACCGCGCAGCAGCCCTTCCCCTCCGCCGAGACACTGGGCATCAGCGAGGAGCAGCGGCAGAACATTACCAGCCAGCTGGAGCAGCTGCAGCAGCAGGTGGTCGAGCTGAAAAAACAGGATGGCGACCTGCGGCTGGTCGCCGATGTCGAGGTGTATGCCAAGGCGGCCGAATGGATTCTGCGGCACAACGAATTCTTCCGCGAAAACTATGCCGCCCAGACGCTCAAAGCTCTGGAAACCGGCCTCGAACGGGCGAAGCAGCTGGCCGCGGGCGAATCTCCCTGGACCAGCACCACCGGCACCGTCATTCGCGGCTATTACTCCGACGTGGACGGTTCCGTGCAGCCCTATGCCCTCACGGTTCCGGAAGGCGTGGAATCCCGTTCGGCGAAGCGGTGGCCCCTGCACGTCAACCTGCATGGCCGGGGCAGCACGCTGAACGAAGTCAGCTTCATCGCCCGGAACGATGCCCGCCCGCTGCCTGAAGGACAGGACTGGGTGCAGCTGGATGTCTTCGGCCGGACGAATAACGCCTACCGCTGGGCCGGCGAAACCGACGTGTTTGAAGCAATCAGAGACGTCAACCGCACCGTGCGGATTGACAGCCGGCGGATCGTGCTGCGGGGCTTTTCGATGGGCGGGGCCGGGGCCTGGCACCTGGGGCTGCATCATCCCTCGAAGTGGTGCAGCGTCGGCCCCGGGGCGGGCTTTGTCGATTTCTACAAGTATCAGAAGCAGGAAGAACAGCTGCCCGAATATCAGCACCAGGCACTGCATATTTATGATGCCGTGGATTACGTGCTGAATGCGGCGAATGTGCCCGTGTGTACTTATGGTGGCGAGAATGATGCGCAGCTGGTGGCCAGTACCAGCATGGTGGAATCGGCCGAGAAGCTGGGTGTCGATATCAAGCTGCTGATTGGTCCCGGCGTGGGTCATAAGTTTCACCCGGACAGCTTCAAGGAGTTCATGGCTTTCCACCGGGAAAAGATGGAAGACGGCCGCCCGCCCTACCCCGGCAGCGGGAACCTGCGGTTCGTCACGTGGACGCTGAAATACAACCGGTGCGACTGGCTGCGGGTGGAAGAGATGCTGGAAATGTACAAGCCGGCGATTGTGCAGTCGGCCATGGACCGGAACGGCACACTAAAGATTCGCACGCAGAATGTGGCCGTGCTGCATATTGCCCGCGATGTGGCCGACCTGGTGGAAATCGACGGCAAGCTGATGAAGCTGCGGACCGCCGCCGACGGCCTGCTGCCCGGCGTGTATTTCGAGCTGGGCAAAGACGAGTGGTACACCATGGACTACGACTCGTCGCGTATCTTCCCCGATAACCTCGACCTGCGGAAGCGGAACGATCTGCAGGGACCGATCGACGATGCCTTCATGCAGCCGTTCGTGTGTGTGAAGGGCACCGGCACGCCGTGGTCAGAGAAGCATCAGCAGTGGGCCGACTGGACCCTCGCCCGCTTCGACCGGGAATTCGACAAGTGGATGCGGGGCCGCATTCTCACGGTGAACGACACGGACCTGACCGACGAACAGATCGCCGACCGCAATCTGATTCTGTTCGGCGATCCCGGCTCGAACGCGGTGCTGAAGAAGATTGTGGATCAGCTGCCGGTCGAGTGGACGAAGGATGGTTATGTGGTGCAGGGGAA
>JAGQPV010001048.1 GCA_020426545.1 Planctomycetaceae bacterium | reverse complement strand
CTTATCCACCCGCGAAATCGTCGACTGCGAATCGAAAAACATCAGCACCACATCGGCCCGGCGAATGCTCCGCTGGGCCCGCAGCAGGCCGTAGTATTCCACATCGTTGGCCAGGCTCTTCCGCTTGCGGACGCCCGGCGTATCAATCGCAATGAAGGCCCGCTCGTCCCGCTCAAAGCGAATATCAACACTGTCCCGCGTCGTGCCCGCCACCTCGCTGACAATCATCCGCTCTTCATCAGCCAGCACATTGATGAACGTGCTTTTGCCCACGTTCCGCCGGCCCACCACCGCCAGCTTCATCTCCGGAGCAGCGGCCAGCGTCGCCCCGTCGGCCGATTCCAGTTCGTCGGCTTCTGGCAGAATCGACAGCAGAGACTGCAGCAGCTCTTCCCGGTTCCGGTTCCCCTTCACGCTGGTAATCACCATCGGTGCCGAAGGGTGCACCAGCCGCTGAAACTCGAACACTTCACGGTCCAGCCGGGTCGAGTCGCACTTGTTGACCACCAGCATCACCGGGCGATCCAGCTTCCACAGCCGGCGGGAAACCTCCTCATCCAGCGGCGTCAGTCCCTGCTGGCCATCCACCACAAACACCACCGCCGTGGCTGTCTCGATCGCCGCCTGAATCTGCTGCTCGATTTCCTCATCGAGGTCATCGACATCATTAATGCCGATACCCCCCGTATCGATCAGCTCGAACCAGCGGTCGCCTTCGTGAATCAGGTGGGTCACCCGATCACGGGTCACACCGGCCGTCGGGTCCACAATCGACACGCGATGGCGGGCCAGCCAGTTGAGAATGGAGCTTTTGCCGACATTCGGGCGGCCGACAATTGCAACACGGGGAACAGCCATCAGAGGGGGTTTTCCGCAAGAAATCTGCACGGTAAGTCGTTTGAGGCCAGTCAGGTAACGCTTTCTGGCACCTGGCCGGCTCTCACTGCAGCAGACTCAAAACGGCTGCTGCCTCGCCATATCATACGCAGATGCCGCGGCTGCCGGAAGCAGGCACCGAGAACGGAAGCATGTGGACCCCGCGAAAACCCCTCGCCTGAGGGTGAAAGACGTGAAGTGAGGAACTTCCCCGTTACTTCCCACCCTGCCAGGGAGGGATTGAGGGAGGGTCGGAGCGAGTAGAAACCAGGGATAGCCGTACCCCAGGGTGCCACGGGTGGCTGGTCCACCCGTGTCTTTACTCCACTGGCAACCGCTTCAGAACGCCA
>JAGQPV010001047.1 GCA_020426545.1 Planctomycetaceae bacterium | reverse complement strand
AGAAAGTCCATATTCATGGCTTTCTGACGGTGGGCGGGCAGAAGATGTCCAAGTCGGACGGCACCTTCGTGATGGCTTCCACCTACCTGAAGCACCTGCATCCGTCGTACCTGCGGTACTACTTTGCTTCCAAGCTGGGGCCACGGCTGGATGATCTCGACCTGAATCTCGACGAGTTCGTCTCGCGGATCAACTCCGACCTGGTGGGCAAAGTCGTCAACATTGCCAGCCGCTGCGCGAAGTTCGTTTCGGGAAAGAAGCTCTCCGCCGAGTACCCGGAGGATGGCGGGCTGTTCGCCGCTGCCGCTGCGGCAGGGGAACAGATTGCCGAAGCCTACGAACGGTGCGACTACAACGGGGCTATGCGGCAGGTTCTGTCGCTGGCCGATGCGGCGAATCAGTACATCGAAAACTGCCAGCCGTGGACGCTGCGAAAAGACGCCGACCGGCAGGACGAACTGCTGGGAATCTGCTCGGTGGGACTGAACCTGTTCCGGCAGATCGTCGTGTATCTGGCTCCGGTGCTGCCGCAACTGGCCGAACAGACCGGACGGCTGCTGAATACACCGATTACTTCGTGGAATGACGCACTGACACCGCTGACGGGTACACCCGTCGGCAAGTTTGAACACATGATGCAGCGGGTCGATCCCGCACGGGTGAATGCCATGATTGAAGAGAGCCGGGAAGATAACGCCGCCGACGCGGGAACCACCGGGGACACCGCCAGCTCCCAGTGGAATGATGGCCCGGAGGCGATGGAGAAGGAGCCGCTGGTCGATGGCGAATGCACCTTCGACGACTTCATGAAAATCGACATGCGAGTCGCCCGGGTGATTGAAGCGGGCTACGTGGAAGGGGCCGACAAGCTGCTGCAGCTCACATTGAGCCTCGGCGGCGATGTGCGGAAGAACGTGTTCGCCGGCATTCGCAGTGTGTACAACCCGGAAGACCTGAAAGGCCGGCTGGTGATCTGCTGTGCCAACCTGGCTCCGCGGAAAATGCGGTTCGGCCTGAGCGAGGGCATGGTGCTGGCCTGCGGGCCGGGCGGGAAAGACATCTTCCTGCTCAACCCGGATGACGGAGCCGTGCCCGGTCAGCGGGTTCACTGAGCGGCTGAATTCTCCGGGACGCTGCCAGCGGCTGTGACAGACAGCCAGATGAATAACAGCGAAAACAGGGTCCATCAACGAGCGCGGCCGGAATGCACCGTCATGGTGCATCCCG
>JAGQPV010001046.1 GCA_020426545.1 Planctomycetaceae bacterium | reverse complement strand
ACCTTCAACAATTACATCCTTGTCAAGATGGTTGTTGACCTGGGCAATCTCATCTTCGGTCAGTTCGTGAGATTTTTTCTGAGGATCAATGCCCAGCTGAAAGCAGATATTAATCGCTGTTGTCCGACCAATCCCGTAGAGATAGGTCAGCGCGATGTAAGTCGGCTTACGGTTGGGAACATCAACACCCTGGATACGAGGCATGCAACACCTGATTCCTGCCAGCAGCAACACCCGGAACGGGCATCAGCCGCAAACCTGCTTTCCCGCAGAACCTCACAACCACCAGGCCGTGCACGACACGCCCTGACACGACACAGAACTCAACAGCCCCACGCCCGGGAATCAACCTCGAGCGGAAGGCCCGCATATTTCACTGCCAGGCAGATCACCAGGCCCGCCAGCCAGCCTGCCGCCGTCCGGAACGTTTCCGGCCCGAAGGCTGCTAACTGCGGGAGGGATCAGCCCTGACGCTGCTTGTGACGGGGGTTGGCAGCACAGATCACGTAGACCCGGCCCTTCCGCCGAACAACTTTACAGCTTTCACAGATGCGTTTGACGCTTGCGCGAACCTTCATCGAACGACCACCGTTCCCGCAAAATCGAGTCTGAACAACATCGCCAGGCACCAGTATGACACATACTGGACCACAACATTTCCCGCGCGGCCTGCCTCGGGCAGGCGCGAGCCGGCGATTATATGCCGAAGTGCATCAATTCAACAAGTTACCACGCCGCGTTTTCTGCAGACCATCCGCCGATATTCGTCAAACACAGTCCGCAGCCGCCAGATCGGGGGAAGTCAGCACGGAAATCCCGGCTTCCGTCACCGCCAGCGTATGCTCAAAATGGACGGAACGTGCTCCGTCGACCGTCACCAGCGTCCAGCCATTCCCCACCGGTCGCACTCGGGGATAACCCGCAGTCACGAGTGGTTCCACGGTAAACACCAGCCCGGGCTCCAGCGAAAAATCCTCCGCGGAGCCTGCCACTGTCGGGAACCAGCTCACGACGGGATCTTCATGGACTTCACGGCCGATTCCATGCCCCGACAGTCCGGGGATCACCGAAAAACCGCGACGAACAACCTCCCGTACGCCGGCCCGGGCCACTTCCAGCCACGACGATCGACCGGGAAGTTCAGCAATGACACAGTCCAGGGCGGCCTGACCAGCCAGTAACAACTGCTCCGCCGCCGGGTCAGCCTCACCGGCCACTGCGGTCCAGGCCATATCACAACACCACTGATCCAGCCGGCAGG
>JAGQPV010001045.1 GCA_020426545.1 Planctomycetaceae bacterium | reverse complement strand
CAGGCGGGACGGCAAGCATTTCTGGCCACATTGCACACCGGAAAACGCCAGTGTGTGAGCGGGTTTACCCAGTCCCCTCCAGCAGGATCTACCGCACAAACAGCGGATGACTGCCGCTGGCTGACCTGGCAGAAGCGCGAACCGGATGGCAGATGCCGTGGACCCAGATGCCGTGACCGGAGACCGGCTGCGGGCGAACCATGTCCACCCCTGTGCGGCGACGGGATCCCGACCGTTGTTCGCCAGCTGGCGATTCGTCTGGCGTCCGGCGGACGAAGTCGCTGCGGACCGATTACCGGTGCAGCAGGCTGGGGTCAGCCGCTCGCCCGGAGCTGCCGCTCGCCCGGGAGGAAAATGCACACGCGGAGAAGTGCGCCGCGAGAGATGGGCACCGGCGGAGAAGGGGAACGGGTGCTCAAGGCCGCTGACCGCGCGATATTACTGAGCGCTGGAAACGTCCGGCCGCAGTTTGCGGGCTTCACGAAGATAGACGTGGACCATCTCCGCCTGGCGTCGTTCGGTATTCAGGTGCAGCAGCACCCGGACACAGCGGGGCATGCCCGACTGCACATTGATCTCGCTGGCGCACAGCAGTGGCACCTGCTTCATGCCGAGAGAGCGGGCCGCTTCAGCAGGGAAGGTGGATGTCAGATCGGGAGTGGTGGTGAACACCGCCGAAACAATTTCGTCGTAACCGTCCGGAGAGATGTCATTCGCCTGCAGAAGAGCTTCAAGCAGTTCCCGCGTCGCAGCCTGGATCTGCTGAGCATCATCCTCATCAACGGTGATCGCACCACGAATTCCACGAACGGCCATCGGAATCTGCTCTCCCCCTGCGCCGGATATCGGTCAATGCGCTGCCTGCTGGAACCTGCCGGCCAGGCTCACTGGTCAGACTGCCTCCCCTGCCCCGGGATCGTCTGAGTTTACCAGGCCTGGTTGCCCGTCGCGATTCCCGGAAGCTTCCGTCCCGCAGCAAAAAACCGGGAATACGAACCCCGTGCCCGGACGTTTCGTCCTCGGCGAGCCGTCTGGCCCGGACGGGACAGGCCGGATTGTACCGCTGGACGGCAGGCATTCACAGGATACCACCGACTGCCGGTCATTTCCTCTGTCACCGTCCCCGCCGGATGGACCGGCTGCTCACTGCAGGGCCGCTGGCCCGATTCCGGAGGAATCGCCCGGCAGTTGGCAACACGAAACCCGGCGGAGACCGGATCGGCCGGCGTCCTGCGAGGCCGGAATGAATGGACAGAAGGGT
>JAGQPV010001044.1 GCA_020426545.1 Planctomycetaceae bacterium | reverse complement strand
GGTCAGCTGTTCGAGCGTGCGGTGTGCGTGGTACAGCACCGTCATCCCGGGGGCCTCGTACACGCCGCGGCTCTTCATGCCCACGAAACGGTTTTCGACGATGTCGATCTGCCCGATTCCGTTGCGGCCGCCCACCTGGTTCAGTTCCAGCACCAGTTCCAGCGGAGATTTCGCGACACCGTTGACGGAAACCGGCACGCCGGCTTCGAAGCCAATGGTGACTTCTTCCACCGCATCGGGAGCATCCTGCGGACGGACGGTCATGCCGAAGTCGACCGTATCGACGCCGCAGACTTCCAGGTCCTCCAGGCTGCCGGCCTCATAGCTGATATGCAGGCAGTTTTCGTCGGAGCTGTAGGGCTTCGCGACAGACGCCTTGACCGGAATGCCCTTTTCCTCGCAGTAGGCAATCATTTCGGTCCGGCCGGGGAAGGCTTCGCGGAACCGCTCGATCCGCCAGGGAGCGATCATCTTCACTTTGGGGTCCAGCGCTTCGGCCGCCAGCTGGAACCGGCACTGGTCGTTCCCCTTGCCCGTGGCACCATGAGCGTAGGCATCCGCTCCGACTTCGCGGGCCACCTGCAGGCAGGCTTTGGAAATCAGCGGGCGGGCGATGGAAGTGCCCAGCAGGTACACGCCTTCGTACTTTGCCTGCCACTGCAAAACCGGGAAGGCGAAATCGCGGCAGAGTTCTTCCTGCACGTCCACAATCCGCGAGGAGGCCGCCCCGTTGTCGCGGGCCTTCTTCAGGATGGCTTCGCGGTCTTCGCAGGGCTGGCCCAGATCGACATACACGCAATGAACTTCATAGCCTTCATCCTGCAGCCAGCCGAGGATGACGGAGGTGTCGAGGCCACCGGAATAGGCAAGTACGCAGCTGGGCATCGTCGCAGGTTCTCTCGCTTCGGTTGAGATGGTCATCAGTCCGGTCTGCAGACCCGAATGCCTGCTGGACTGTCGCGGCCACCGTGCGGTGTGCTCCGGGAGACAGTGGAATCCCGAAAACTCGGGCACGGGAAGCAGCCAGAGTATACCGCGATGGCGGACAGATCGCAGCCAACCCGCAGTACCGCGGCTCCCTCCCTCTGCCGTTGCCCGTCTCGACACTCCTGCTCCGCTGCGGGTTCAGCGAGGCAGGCCAGCCTCGCCCCGTTCTCTGGCCACAGCTGCCTGGCCGAACCACTTCCGCTATGAAGTTCCCGCAGGCCGGGAGTGCCCACGTGACAGCGGACAGACCAGCCCAGCCGCCGGCCCGGTGTAAAGCCA
>JAGQPV010001043.1 GCA_020426545.1 Planctomycetaceae bacterium | reverse complement strand
TTGTCCTGCCGCAGCCGGGGCTTGGGGTCGAAGGTATCGACCTGCGACGGGCCACCATCCATATACAGAAAAATCACCCGTTTCGCCCGCGGCGCGTGATGCGGTTCCGGCCGACCTTTGACCCCGGCCGAAGAATCTGCCGCCTGACTTTCCCCGTGCAGTAGCGCCGCCAGTGCCACGGAACCAAACCCGCAGGATGCCAGACTGAGCATGCTGCGGCGGTCGAGTCTCTGATTGAATCGCGAGAACATCATCCGATGTCCTTTCTGAAACGGGCCGGCAGCGGCCCGGTTTCGGCTGTCCGCCAGCCTGTCATGTAGCACCCGCACGCCTGTGGCAGGGGAGACGGTTCAGCGGACGAAGATAAATTCTTTCACGTTCAGCAGAACGTGGCACAGGTCGGCCCAGGCCGACAGCCGGTCGTCAGCCGGATAATCCGCTGACTGCGCCCGCACGAACTGCCGTGCTGCAGCCACTTCGCTCTCGTGGGGAGCACGGGCAAATGCCTTGCGGTACAGTCGCTGTATCCGCAATCTGTCCAGTCGGTCCTCGACCGATTCGGCCGGCTCCGGTTTTCTGTCGGGCGGGGCGTTCGGCGAAGTGCTGTCCGCCTCCTTCAGCCCGGCCAGGTCCGACTCGGTCCGGTCCATCACGTCCCGCTCCGCCCACAGGCGGGCCTGCTGAATCACGAACTCGCTGTTCATCAGCGTCAGCGCCTGGGCCGGCACGTTGGACACACTGCGGCGGCCCATGCTTGTCAGTGGGGTGGGGTAATCGAATGCCAGAAACATCGGCGTCAGGAAGTTCCGGCGAACATTGAGATACAGGCTTCTCCGCCCGTTCCCGTCCAGCGGGCCGGACTTCCCGGGCCGGCCGCGGCCTTCCATGAAAGGCGTCAGATGCGGCATGATGCCCACGCCTCCCATCTCCCTGTTGAGCGAACCGGAAACCGCCAGCATCGCGTCGCGAATGGCCTCCGCCTCCAGCCGGCGCACCGGCATCCGGTGCAGCAGTCTGTTCTGCGGATCTTTTGTTTCCGCTGACATATCGGTAATGCGGCTGGTCATCTGCCAGGTGGAGCTGGTCAGCATCAGCCGGTGCATGGCCTTGAGCGACCAGTTCTCACGCACCAGTTCCGAGGCCAGCCAGTCCAGCAGCTCGGGGTGTGTGGGCGGCTGCCCCAGCACACCGAAGTTATCCGGAGTCGTCACCAGCCCGCTGCCGAAATGATGCTGCCACAGCCGGTTCACAATCACCCGTGCGAACAGCGGGTTC
>JAGQPV010001042.1 GCA_020426545.1 Planctomycetaceae bacterium | reverse complement strand
GCTGGGGCCGGGAGAATGGACCGACGACACCAGCATGGCGCTGGCTCTGGCGGCCAGCCTGGGCACCGGGGAATGGGATCTGAATGACCAGGCCCAACGGTACGTGAACTGGCACATACAGGGTGATTACTCCGTAAATGGTCGCTGCTTCGATATCGGCTTCACCACCCGCCGAGCGCTCTGGGACTTCGGACAGAACAAAAACGCGCGAACATCGGGAGATTCGTCTTCCCGCGCCAGCGGCAATGGTTCCATCATGCGGCTGGCTCCCGTGCCGATTCGGTTCGCGCATCTGTTCCCAAACCAGCTCGATGAACTGGCGCGGCTGGCGGCGGAATCCAGCCTGCCCACGCATCGCAGCAGCCAGTGTCTGTCGGCCTGCCGCTACATGGCCCTGTTGCTGGCCGGGCTGCTGCAGGGACACGACCGCGACGTGGTGCTGCAGCCGGACTGGGAACCACTGCAGCAACTGCGGGCAATTGAGCCATTGCACCCCGAAGTGGAGGAAATCGCCAGCGGGAGTTTCTGGAAGAAGCAGCCACCGGAGATCAAAGGCAGCGGGTATGTGGTCCACAGCCTGGAAGCCGCTCTGTGGGCCTTTCACCAGGCCCCCGACTTCAGAACCGCCGTAATGAACGCCGTCAATCTGGGGGACGATGCCGACACCACGGGAGCCGTGTGCGGGCAGCTGGCTGGTGCGCGGTTTGGCGAGAGCGGAATTCCAGCGGACCTGCTGGAAGGGCTCGCCCGCCGGGACATGCTGGAAGACGCACTCAGCGGCATCACCGGGAACAGCACCGGCAGTACCGGGAACAGTACGGACTGAGCGTCACCGATTGCTGCAGCACCCGGTTGATTCGCCCGGCAATCGTCGCGGCCGGGTCGGTTCAGCCCGTCGACCGATCACCGGTGGAATCAGCGATCCACTGCAGGTAGGCCGGATTACCTCCGGTCACGGGCAGTTCCACAATGCAGGGGCACTCGTAACTGTGCAGTTCCCGCACGCAGGCCATCAGTTCCTGCACCAGAGCCGTGCGGGTTTTCAGGAGCAGCACGCATTCGGTGCTCTGCTCCAGCTGGCCCTGCCACCGGTAGATGGAGGTCATGCCTTCCAGCACATTCGCGCAGGCAGCCAGCTGCTCTTCCACGGCCGCCCGGCCAATTACGAGTGCTTCGTCCCTGGAGGACGCGGTGACATACAGCAGACTGGTCGCGGGCGAGTCCTCTGCTTCCACGGTTTCACCTGCAGGTCTCTGGCCATGTGATGCCTCAGTG
>JAGQPV010001041.1 GCA_020426545.1 Planctomycetaceae bacterium | reverse complement strand
ATCGTGGGCAAGTTTTTTTCAGACTCGTCCGTTTTCCGATTCCTCCGCATGCCCATCCCGCTGCGCGGCTATGGGCATGCCACCCGACGCTGGAGACAGCTGAACCACCAGAACAGCTGAACTGAGCCAATCGCACCCTCACCCCAACGGGTGAGGGTGCCTCGTCCGTTCATTCACAGGGCAGGCTCAGGGAGCCTTTCTGCGGGCAGACGCGGGTGCATTGGCAGCACTGTTCTTCTTTCCCGACTGCTGCACCTGCCGGCCCAGCATGGTTTCGGAGAAGCCTTTCAGGTCGGTCCAGAAGGTGCCTTCGCCAGCATACAGCATGTCCAGCTGCATGTCTTCCGGCAGGCCCGAGGCGAAGACCCACTGGTTGAACGCATCGCCGCTGCCGAAGGCGGCCACGGCCAGACGGAACTTATCGGCCCGGGACTCGGCCACCATCCTGGTGGAGTTCGATTCGGCTTCACCCAGCACGACTTCCGTCTGCGCCAGCAGTTCGGCCGTCTCCCGGTCGATGGCGGCCACCAGCTTCTTGGTTTCGGCCCGTGTTTCCTCGGCCATTTTGCGGCCCGTCGCCAGGGCTCCGGCCACCTTTTTCTCGGTCTCGACCTTCACCCGCTCGCCTTCCAGTTCCACCGTCTGCCGGGCTTCTTCCAGATCGGCTTCGGTGCGGGTGGTCAGCAGTTCCTGTTCGCGGGTCAGCTTGAGTTCATCGGCAATGAACTTCTGCTGAATCGGCTCCCGTACGGACTGCGGAATATAAATGTGCCGCACCAGCCCGTACTGCAGTTTGATGTTCTTGTCTTCCAGCACCTTCTTGAAGGCAGTTGAGGTGGCTTCCTGGAACGACTGCCGGGATTCGCCCACCAGCAGTTCCACCGCTCCCAGACGGGAACCCTCGTTCCGGCAGATGCTTTCGATCTGCGGCGTCACCACTTTGTTTTCCACAGCTCCCACGTTGCCAAACTTGCGAATCACATCCGGAGCCTGCTCCGGCATGATGCCCCAGATGGCCGTGAAGTCCATCTGAATATTGAAGCCGTCGTTCGAGGGAAACGCGATCCCCGTATCTTCGCTGGCCACCATGGGTTCGCCGCTGTCATCCAGCAGCGGGTTGCCCTGATTGTCCAGTTTCAGCTCCGCGGTGATGCTGTTTTCCCGGAAGCCGATATTCACAATATCGATCTGCTGTTCCCGCGGGTTGATCGGGTACAGACCGGGAGGCAACACCTTCTCCTGAATACCGGGCAGGCTGCCCGTCTGCGGATTGCCGGCC
>JAGQPV010001040.1 GCA_020426545.1 Planctomycetaceae bacterium | reverse complement strand
AGTACCTATGCCAGCGTCATCAGCACCGTGCAGGATCGCGGTTACGTGATGAAGCAGGGCAGCCAGCTGGTGCCCACCTTCACCGGCATGGCCGTCACCCGACTGCTGGAACAGTATTTCCCGCGGCTGGTCGACACGAAATTCACCGCGCGGATGGAAGATATTCTCGACGAAATCGCCTCCGGCGATGCCGAGCGGCTGCCGTATCTGCGGGAGTTCTATTCCGGAGCCGAAGGCCTCGACGAGCAGGTCAAACTGCAGGAAGAGCGGATTCACCCCCGCGAAGCCTGCACGCTGCAGCTGGATGGCCTCGACCCGCGGGTGCGGGTGGGCCGGTACGGGCCGTACTTCGAGATCGAGCAGGACAGCGAACTGCTGACAGCTTCCATTCCCGATGGAACCGCCCCGGGCGACCTGACCAACGAACTGGCGGTCAAGCTGATCGAGCAGCGGCAGAAGGGGCCGGAATCGCTGGGCATGCACCCGGAAGAAGGCCTGGAAATCTATGTGATGAACGGGCCATTCGGGCCGTACCTGCAGCTCGGTGAAGTGACCGAGGAGGGGCCCAAGCCCAAGCGGGTCAGCATTCCCAAATCCATGCCGATCGACAAGCTCACGTTGAAGGATGCTGTCGATCTGATCGCCCTGCCCCGCCGTCTGGGCGAACACCCCGTCACCGGAAAAGTGGTGACGGCCGGGGTGGGTCGGTTCGGGCCATATGTGCGTCACGATGGCGTGTATAAGTCCATCGGCAAAGAGGGCTCCTGGACCGACGAGCAGACCGAAAAGACCTACACTGTCCTGGATATCACGCTGCCGGCCGCGGTGGAACTGCTCAAGCAGGCCAAACCCCGCGGCCAGACGCCGCCCATTCGTGAACTGGGCGAACATCCCGAGGAAGGCGGCCAGGTCGGCGTGTTTGAAGGCCGCTACGGGCCGTATGTCAAACACGGAAAACTGAACGCCACCATCCCCAAGGGGCGGGAAGTCGACAGTGTGACACTGAGCGAGGCCCTGGAATGGCTGGCCGAGCGGGCCGCCCGCAAAGGCACGAAAAAGGGAACGAAGAAGAAGGCCGCGTCAAAGAAGAAAGCACCTGCCGCCACAAAGAAGAAGGCTGCGACGAAGAAGACGGCAAAGAAGAAAACCACAAAGAAGAAGGCCGCTGCGAAAAAGAAGACGTCCTGAGGGCGGCATGTCATTCCGGCGGGTGCAGCTGGATTTTGGCTTCTGTTTGCATCGTCCAGAAGATTTCCTGGACGGGTTCCGGCGGGTGGTCGAATTCCTCGGC
>JAGQPV010001039.1 GCA_020426545.1 Planctomycetaceae bacterium | reverse complement strand
CCGGTAAATCGGCTGTCCCGCGGAGAAAGACAGCGGATTGGGCTGGCACGCATGCTGCTGCACGATCCACGGGTGATGCTGCTCGATGAACCGTTTTCCGGGCTTGATTCGCTCGAACGGGAAGAAGTCCGTCAACTGCTCAAACGGCTGAGACAGGGCAATCGAACGATGATGGTCTCCGCCGAATGTCTGCCGGAACTGGCCGATGTGTGTACCAGGGTGGGAATGTTTGAGAGAGGCCAGCTGTTGCTGGAAGGCCGCTGGGACGATCTGACGAAAAAGGCAGACCATGATTGAAACACGCGACCTGACCCGGCAGTACGGCGATCTGATTGCCGCGAACCGCATTAACCTCAAGCTGGAAGAGGGCGACGTGTTCGGCTTCATCGGACCGAACGGTTCGGGGAAGACGACCACCATGCGGATGATTGCCACGCTGCTCAACCCGGATTACGGCGAAGCGTACGTGTGTGGCCGCTCGATCTACACCCACCCGGAAGAGATCCGCCGGCTGATTGGCTACATGCCGGATTTCTTCGGTGTGTACGACGACATGACGGTGATTGAATACCTGGAGTTCTTCGCCGCCACCTACCGCATCGATTCCTCGGCTCGTCGGAAGATCTGCGAGGAGAAGCTGGAACTGGTGGACATGTCCTTCAAGCGGGACGCCATGGTCAATCAGCTGTCCCGCGGGCAGACGCAGCGGATCGGCCTGGCGCGGACCTTACTGCATGAGCCGCAGGTGCTGCTGCTGGATGAACCCGCCAGTGGACTCGATCCGCGGGCCCGGATCGAAATCCGCAACCTGCTCAAGCGGCTGGGTGAGACGAACAAGACGATCATTGTCTCCAGCCACATTCTGCCCGAACTGGCCGATGTGTGTACCCGGGTGGGCATGATCGAAAAGGGCCATCTGATTGTGGATGGCTATGTGCACGAGGTGATGCAGAAAGCCCGTGAAGCGCTCATCATGCGGGTGGCTGTCCGCGAGAATACCGAGAAAGCCGCGGCGGAGATCGAGCAGCATGCGGATGTGGACAGCGTGAATATCGTGCGTGGTGAGATTCATGCCCGGCTGAAGAAGGGCGTGGACGATCCCGATTTCCTGCTCGATATTCTGCGGGATGGCGGCCACCACCTGAAGCTGTTCGCCCCGGAAGAGGTGAACCTGGAAACCGCCTTCATGGAGCTGACCCGCGGCACGCAGCAGTAGGAGTGCCAGCGGTTCAAAGACTTCGTAGGGCCGGCTGTGCCGGCCATCCGAATGTGGAACAGACACTTCACCGTAG
>JAGQPV010000103.1 GCA_020426545.1 Planctomycetaceae bacterium | reverse complement strand
TTGTTCGCCGGGTTCACCAGCTTGAGATCAAACCGGGCCTGGTTCCACTTATCCTGGACCGGCCCGTCGGGAACGCGGGCATTCAGCTGTGCTTCTGCGACGGCCATGCAGGTTCTTCCTCATTCGCGGGCCAGCGGAATGCCGGCACCGGCTGTCTGTATCTGTCCCGAACTATCTGATCTGTGCCGCAATCCCGGCCCCGCGGGCGGCGGCCTGTCCCCGACCGGCGGAGAACCGCCTGGTTCCTCATTCCCGCGGAGGGAGCACAGGGTGCACACGGAACAGGAAATCATCCGGCCCGGTGAAACAGCATGGCCCACAGGGGGAAACTGGCAAAGCCGACACCCACCAGTGAGGCAAACAGAAAACTGGCCAGACTGATCAGTCCGTTGTATTTCACGTGGTGCAGGCCCAGCGTCTGAATGGCGCTGCGTACCCCGTGCCCCAGATGAATCCCGAGAATCACGCTGCCGGCCAGATACACCGCAAAGCTGATCGGGTTCTGCAGAATGGCAACGGCTTTGGTATACGGGCTGAAATCGGCGTAGGCGAAATCCGTCCGGGCTTCGAAGGTGAAGTCGATCAGGTGCAGAATCACAAAGCCCAGCACGATCGCCCCGGAAGTGAACATCCAGTTCTCGGAAGAGACGGTGGAAAACCGCTCCTCGATCTTGGATTCCTTCATCTTGTAGCGTTTGCGGCGGGCGGCCCGGTTCTCCATTGTCAGCCGGATGGCCAGGAACACATGTGCGGCGAACAGCAGGATCAGCCCCGCCTCTCCCACCATCAGCAGCGCTTCCTGCTCGTGCAGTTTGTGCGCGTACTCGTTGTAGGCATCCGGCCCGACGTACAACAGAATGTTGCCGGCCAGATGAACCAGCAGAAATCCGCACAGCAGCAGCCCGGTGACGGCCATCACCAGCTTTCTGCCGATGGATGAAGACAGCATTTTCAGCAGCCGGTTCAACGGGAGCTCCTTCGCAGTCTTTAGCGAAGTGGTGTCAATGGGGACAGAACGACGTTCAAGAACGCCATTGCCCGGCAAAAATCACCGTGTTGGGGGGAGAGACCCTTGGGATTATAGAGCGACCGGTTGATTGTTCAATCGTACGAAGCTCCCGCTCGGCGGGGAGACGTCCCGTTCCAACGGGATTCGCCTGTTCGGCAGGCCCGTCCAGCGGGTTCGAATCCGGTTGAAAACCGGTGGGAATCGAGATTCCCACCGCGCTGCGGACCGGCTGCAGATTGTGCAGAGCATGGCTCCACAGGTAGGATGTCTCACTGCTGCCTGATTTCATTTCACCGGGCCGCTCTGCTTCTGACGAAGAGACTGTCGCAGCCTGCGCTCCATGCCCTTACTCATCGGGAAGGCCACGCTTATGTCCGCTGACAGAAATACCGAAAGGCCGTCCGGCAGACTGGAATCCGCTTCAGCCCCCGCTTCTTCCGCACCACCATCAGACAGTGGATCATCGGCAGACAGCAGTCATCCGCTGCAGTCGACCACACGCCGCCGCTTCCTGCGGAGTGCCGGTTCCGCGGCAGCCGTGGCCATGCTGGGCCCGTGTTTCGTACACGCTTCCGATAAAGCCGGCACCCGCCCGGCCAGAGTCGGCGAAGGCGACTATCAGTACGCATGCGACCACCACTTCGGCCAGCTGCCGGACCACGTGCAGTGGGGCGACACCCACGGGGTCTGCATCGACGACGAAGGGCTGATCTACATCAAACATCGCTCCCGGGCGAAGGAGCCGATGGATGCAATCGTGGTGTTCGATCCCGCGGGGAAGTTCGTCCGCTCCTTCGGTAAGGAGTACCACGGTGGCGGGCACGGCATCGACATCCGCCGGGAAGGCTCGGAGCAGTTCCTGTATCTGTCCGATGTGAAGCACGGCATCGTGGCCCGTTCCACTCTCAAGGGAGAACAGCTGTGGTCGGCCGGCAAACCGGTCGAATCGGGAAAGTACGACGACCCCAAAGCCCGCTACAGCCCCACCAACATCGCCTTCAGCCCGGATGGCGGCATCTACGTGGGCGATGGCTACGGATCGAACTACATTCACCACTACAGTGCCGAGGGCAAGTGGCTCAGCACGTTCGGCGGGCCGGGTTCGGGCGAGGGCGAACTGAAAACGCCCCACGGGCTGTGGCTGGATGATCGTCCCGGCCGCAAAGCCTCGCTGATTGTGGCCGACCGGGCCAACGCCCGGATGCAGTACTTCTCGCTGGACGGCAACCACCAGAGCTTCCTCGGCGACGTGAGCTTCCCGGCCGATATTGATATTCAGGGCGAGATTCTGCTCGTTCCCGATCTGCACGCCCGCGTCTCCCTGTTCGACGGTGAGAACCAGCTGCTGACGCATCTGGGTTATGATGCCGACTGGACGAAGCGGGTGCTGGACGGATTCAAACTGCGGACCCAGCCGGAGAACTGGGTTGATGGCCGGTTCATTCACCCGCACGATGCCTGCTTCGACAGCGAAGGCAATATTTTCGTGACCGAATGGGTTTCCACCGGTCGAGTCACGAAGCTCTCTCGGATCAGCTGATGCACGTCTGCCTGTTTGACATCGATGGAACGCTCGTCAACACATCCGGTGCCGGACAGGCGGCGATGCAGGCAGCGCTGCGGACAGTGCTCAACGTGGAGCGCGCCGCGGAAGGCATTCCCACTGCCGGGCGAACAGATTACGCCATCACGGCCGATCTGTTCGCCCATTTCCAGGTGGAGGTTTCCGACGATCTGTGGGCACGGTTCCAGGCAGCCTACCTGGAGCATCTTTCGTCTGAACTGGCTCAGCGGTCAGGGCGGGTGCTGCCGGGCATTGTGCGACTGCTGGAACAGCTTTCCGGCCGGGGCGATGTGCAGCTGGGACTGCTGACGGGAAATTACCGCGACGGAGCCCGGCTCAAACTGGAATACTTTCATCTGGCCGAGCATTTCCGCTTCGGTGCCTTCGGCGATTGCCACGTTCATCGGGACGATGTCGCCCGCGATGCCCGCCGGACCGTCCATCAGATTGCCCCCGGCCTGCCGGACGACCGGCTGTGGGTGATTGGCGATACACCGGCCGATATCCAGTGCGGAAAAGCCATCAACGCCCGCGTCGTGGCGGTGGCGACCGGCAGCTACAACTTCAGCGATCTGGAAGCCGAACAGCCCGAATTCCTGTTCCGCGACCTGTCCGAGGAACGGCGGCTGCTGGAACTGCTCAATTCCTGACAGCCCCGTCCCGGCGGTTTCTTTTTTCCACGGCAGCCGCTGGAATTCCACGATCTGGATTTCTCCAGGCTTGCCCCGCTGGACATCTGCTGTCACCCTGAAGGCTCATGGTTCAGATCCACGGCAGACAGCCGTCTGCGGAGATATCCCGATCCCCGGCCGGCAGCCTGCTGCGCCCGGACCGGCCTCCGGCAGTTCTGCCTGAAATGGTGCGGGACGGGTTCCGGCTCACGGGCCAGCCAGTGTCGCCTCTGCTTCCTGTGCGGAAAGGGAACCCATGCGAATCGCTGCGACAGGGTGGTGTGTCCTGCTGATGACAGCCGCGGTGATGTTTGCCCCCCGCAGCCCGACGGTTGCTCCCCAGGTCGAGCCCCAGTGGATTCGTGTGATTTTCGGTATCGACCGGAAACAGGCGACCTGGGACGGTGAACTGGAAGTGCTCGCTGGCGAAGTGACTGACCTGGCCGACTGGGGCTTCGAAGCCCGCGACCAGCTCGACAGGGAACAGCGGTCGTGGACCGCTCTCACCGCCATCCCGAAAATCCGTCCCACGTTCGCCGAACCATTCCGCGGCATCGATGTGAAAGTCAAGGACCCGTCATCCACGTTCCTCCGCTTCCGCACAGAACAGGGCACCTTCGAAGTGGCCACGAAGGATCTGCTGGCTGGCCGGCCGTCTTCGCTGCTGGAAGGGCGGGTGCGCGTGGAACTGGCCGGCACCGAGGAACTGGTTCACCGCAGCGAAACCGATGACGACTTTGCTTCCCTGGCCATCGACGAACGGGGCCACCGGCACGTGTTGTGGCTGGCCTGCGACGGGCCGGCTCAGTCGGAACAGCTGTTGTGGCGGGATCTGGATGAACCAGGCAGCCGCCCGCAGCCCGTCGTTCGTGGCTCGGAGTTTTCCAGTCCGCGACTGTTCGCCCGGCCCGGCAATGTCCTCGAAGCGGTGTGGTGCTCACCCGGCGACCACGCCAACTGGGACATCTACGCGGCCCGCTGCACATTGCCCGGCCCGAACTCCTCCGGAAAGTCAGATCAGAACAGCACCCTGACATGGAAAGCCGAACGGCTGACCACCGCGGAGGGAACCGATTTCGAACTCTCCGCAGCTGTCGGGCCGGATGGAGTGCTGTGGCTGGCGTGGCAGTCGTTCCGTGACGGGCAGGCCGAGATTTACGCCCGCTGCCGCCGCGAGGGGAAATGGTCGCCCGATCTCCGCATCACCCGCCATGTAGCCAGCGACTGGCAGCCGGCCGTCGCCGTCGATGACACCGGGCGGGCGTGGATTGGCTTCGACAGCTATCGCAGCGGGAACTACGACGTTTATCTGACAGACATTGCGTGGGATGGAACCACCGCCGACCGGGGTGAACTGCGTCCCGTAGCGACCTCTCCGGATTTTGAAGCCCACGCCAGCGTGCTGGCGGACGACGGCAAAATCTGGATTGCATGGAATGCGGGTGGGCCCGGGTGGGGCAAAGACTTCCGTAACGGGGAAACCCGGTTCCGCGGCAGCTACGCCGAACCGCTGCATACCACCCGCCGGCTGGAACTGCGGTGCCTGGTCGATGGCCAGCTGATGCAGCCGTCTTCCCCCCTGCCCCTGGCACCTCCGCCTGATCGAATCCCGCTGATTGAACGGGCAGCCGGTCTCGGCCCGACCCGCTATCACGAATACCCGCATCTGGCCCGCGATGGCGACGGCCGGATGTGGGTCTTCTTCCGCATGTGTCGCCAGGGCTGGTGTGCTCACCCGCCGAGGGGGCTGCACTGGGAATGCTATGCCACCACCTTCACCGGGCTGGGCTGGCTGGATCCCGTTCCCGTGCCGATGAGCCGTGGCCGGCAGGACCAGCGGATTTCCATCGCGGCCGCTGCCGACGGACCGCCCGTCTGTGCCTGGTCGGAAGGAGACCGGTTTGCCTCGGTCGACCGGAAGTATTCCGTCCGCTGTGGCCAGCTGCCGCCGGTTCGCGAACCGGCCCGTGAGATTCCCCTCGAAATCATCGAGACCGAACAGCCAGTGATTCCCCCACCCGCTGCCAGACCCGCTCCGCAGCTGGTCCGAGGTGCCGAAACCTATCAGCTGTACTTTGGCGACATGCATCGCCATACCAACATCAGCCGCTGCATGCCCACGCTGGATGGTTCGCTGAGCGATGCCCAGCGGTACGCCATCGATGCGGTGGAGTATGACTTCCTGGCCATCACCGACCACACCCGCGACGTCGACCCGTTTGCCTGGTGGCGAACACAGAAAGCGGCCGACCAGCACCTGATTCCCGGCCGGTACGTGCCGATTTATGCCTACGAGCGCAGCAACAAGAATCCGGGCGGAGGCCACCGGAACGTCTTCTTCCTCAACCGGGGAGCGGAAGTCAGCCGCAGCGACCACTGGTACGATGGCCGCGGCCTGCCGGCGGAAGATGCCCGGCCTGATACCACATTGTACCCGTGGATGCGGGAACGGGGCGATGCGATTACCGCAGCGCATACGCCCGTGTGGGCCGCAGGAGCCGGCCGGGGAACCTGGTCGTACAACGATCCCGCACTGGAACCGGTGGCCGAAGTGTTCCAGGCTCTGCGGCGTTCCTACGAACGGCCGGACAGCGGCGTCGCCGAAGAAGCCTCCCTGTGGTACGCCCTCAAACAGGGACACAAGCTGGGCTTCATTGCCTCCAGCGACCATCTCTCCACCCACCAGTCCTTCGCCTGCGTGTGGGCGAAGGAAAAGACCCGTGAAGCGCTGTTCGATGCCATTCGCAAACGTCGGACGTATGCCGCCACCGACCACATTCTGCTGGACTTCCGCATCGGCGAAGCTGTACTGGGCGAGGAAGTGGATCATCCTGCGGACCAGCCGGTGATTCTCAGCCTGGAAGCAGAAGGCACGGCGTCCATCAGCGAAGTGCAGATTGTTCGCTCCGGAAAGGTGATTCATACCACCCGGCCTGGCACCCGCAAGGTGATACTGAACTACACGGACCCGGCACCCGCCGATGGTGAGAGCTGGTACTACATCCGCCTGCAGCAGGACAACGGCGACATGGCCTGGGCCTCGCCGATCTGGATTCATCGCTGACGGACTGTGCTGCGCTCCGTACATTCCTGTTTGCATTCCTGCGGATGCGGCCCGTCCCGCACCGCCCTGGAGACTGTGATGACCTCACCTCGGAACGATACCATCTCCCGGACGGATTCCCTGCCGTCTGCTGCCGAAACCTCCCGCCGCGGGTTTCTTGGTCACAGCGCCGCTGCCACCGCCAGCCTGGCCCTGGCCACCGGTCTGCATGCGGCCGAGCCGAAGGCAGACCGCCAGCCTCTGCACCTGGGAATCATCGGCTGCGGGGGAATCATGGGACACCACATGAAGGGGCTGGTCCGGCGGCGGGAAGCGGTGACGATCGGCTGGCTGTGCGATGTTGATCCAGGGCAGATCGACCGCATGGCCGGACTGATGGAGGGATTTCAGCAGGCGGCTCCCCGGCGGACGGACGACTTTGAAGCCGTGCTGGATGACCCGGCAATCGATGCTGTGATCATCGCCACGCCGCACCACTGGCACGCGCCGATGACGTTACGGGCCATCGCGGCCGGCAAGGATGTCTACATCGAAAAGCCCGTCTCACACGTGTTCGCGGAAGGGCCGCTGGTGAGGGAAGCTGCCCGCCGCGCCGGTCGGGTGGTGCAGCAGGGCAGCCAGATGCGAAGCAGCCCTGTCACCGAGCGGGCGGGCAAACTGCTGCGGGAAGGGCTGATTGGAGAAATCAAAGTCGCCCGCGCCTGGACGGTCGAACCACGCACCAGCCAGCCTCCCGTGGCCGACAGTACTCCTCCCGAAGGAGTGAACTACGACCTCTGGCTCGGTCCGGCACCTGCCAGGCCGTTCAATAAACTGCGTTTCCACCGCACCTGGCGGCTGTTCCAGGATTACGGGAACGGGGAAATCGGCGACGATGGTATTCACGATATCGACATGGCCCGCTGGGGCCTGGGAGTCGATGAACTGCCGACGCAGATCACCGCCCGTGGCAGCCGGAAAATGCTGCCAGGGCATGCCAGCGAATACCCGGACAACCTCAACGTGACCTGGGAATTCCCGGATGGCCGGCTGATGGTTTACGAAAACATTCCCTTCAGCAACTACGGCATGCACGGATGGGACAACGGCAATGTGTTCTACGGCACGGAGGGGTACATGATCTTCTCCCGCCGCGGGGCGTTCAACACATACCTGGGCCGCCGGCGGACCCCCGGACCGACGGAAGGCAGCGAACTCCGCGGCCAGCGGGGTTACGCGGAGCACATGGCCGACTTCTTCAACTGCGTGCGGGAGCGGCGGCTGGAAACCGTCGCCGACCCGGAAACCGCCCACCTGTCCTGCGCGCTGGTGCATCTGGGCGAAATCGCCTACCGCACCCGGGGCCGGGTCGATTTCGACAGCGCCGCCGGAAAATTCGTGGACTGCCCGGAGGCCGACCAGCTGCTGACGAAAGACTACCGCGCCCCGTGGGACCTCAACGTTCCGGGCTGAGCAGTCCGCGTCAGGCCGGCGGCTGAACTTTGAGACTGGTGGTGATGGCGTCCATCACGGGACGCACATCCTCCAGCTCGAGATCGGCCGCCTGCCACAGCACCATCATGGTCAGCGATTCCAGCTGCACCGCGCGGACGGATGCCGTATTGACCATCTCCATGCAGACGAAATCGATATCGGTGGCGACGCAGTCCTGGCCGCACAGCGTCCCGTCCATTTCGTACATGTCGACTTCGTCGTACTCATCCTCGAAGGCTTCGAGGGCCGAGTCGACCACTTCTTCCGCATCGGGCCGGCTCCACAGCAGAATCAGCGTCCAGAACGCGGTTCCCGGGCTGTGCAGTGTGACGGACCGTTCGTCGTCTGCCCCTTCTTCCGCCAGTTTCCAGGAATCCGGGTAGGAGAAGGAAAGGCCGTGATTCTGCCAGGTTTCCATGAATTTCAGGCAATTCGTGCTGCCGCCGGACGGAGCCAGGCGAAAAAAGAGGCCGAAGAAACAGTGGCGGGCGGCTTTCCTCCCGACTGCGAAACCGCAAAGGGGAGACCTGCTCCTCCGCAAACGGCACACGCATGATACGTCGCCGCCAGTCTGCAGCCAGTGAACCCGCGACCAGAATGCGGAGCACTGCCCGGGAGAGAATTTACAGCCCGCGGAACAGGCGCCGCCTCAGCGGATTGTGCTGACTGCTGAACTGCTCGTCATCGGCCGGAGGAGCCTCCAGGACGGCCGCCATGATGTGAAACTTCGCATCGATGTCATCGGCGTAGTGCACCAGCAGGGCTTCCGGGGTGTGCGGTGCGATGGGCGAACCCCACTCGGGCAGATTCTGATGCGAGATGACAATGTGTTCCAGCCGCAGCAGGGTTTCGGGGTCGAAGCCTTCTATCTGCCGGGCCGCGTCCCGCACAATATCCCGCCCCAGCAGGATATGGCCGACCAGCCGGCCCGCGGGAGTGTAATCCGGCCCGTGGGGCTGAAAGCTCAGTTCCTGCATCTTGCCGATGTCATGCAGAATGGCCCCCGCCAGCACCAGCGATTTCGACAGAGGCGGCTGCAGATGCGGGTAGTGCTCGCAGTAGCGATCCGCCAGATACAGGGCATTTTTCGTCACGCACAGCACATGCTCCAGGAACCCGCCCCGGTAAGCATGATGGTTCCGTGAAGCGGCCGGCATGGTGCGAATCTGGCTGTCGAACTGCTCCAGAATCAGCAGCACCAGCTGCCGCACGGCGGAATCGGTAATCTCCGTACTGGCGATGTGATGCAGTTCGGCCGCCATCCGGTCGGTATCAAACCGGGAGGCCGAGAAGAACGCCGTGGGGTCGAAGCCGTCTTCCCGATCTTCCGGTATCGCTTCGCGAATGGCATCCAGTTCAAACTGCGGCCCGTATCGAGTCTCGCGGTAGGTCCCCCGGATGCGAAAATGCTGGCCCGGTTTCCAGGATGCTTCACACTCGCTGAACCACGGGGAATCATTCCAGACCATGACCGTCACGGTGCGGCCGGCATCCCGCAGATTCACGCGGTAGTACGGTTTGCCATCGCGGGTGGTGGCCTGGTCGCGGCTGGCCAGCAGCACGAAGCACTCGCCCGTGTCGCCCGGGCCGAAGTCGGATAAGGAAACCACGCTGCCGGGTTCCGTCATGGCGTCTCTCTGTTCCTGTCCTGTCAGGAAATCTCTGCCCCCGTCCGCCCCATGTCTCAGCAGGGCCGGAATATGGGGCCGGCGGAAGACCGCTGCCGCGGAAAAACCAGCCGCCTGCCAGGAGTCAGGTCGGCCTGCCCGCGCCACCTCACCCGGCCCGGCACTGTTCGACTGTCTGGTGGAAATATGGTACAGCCGCCCTGCGGGGGGATCAATCGGCCACCGCCCGAACGGCATTCGGAGTAAAGCCCCGTGATCCGGGTTTGCAGCCGCCAGCGGTTGTGCTACAAGAGAGACGACTCTTCATGGATTTATGTACACAGCCATGCGCCGCGCCGGTGTTTCTGGCTGCTGTACAACGGCCTGCACGGAAAAGGAATTCCGCATGTCATCTCCAGCTGCTGCGGGTTCAGCGGTTTCTGAGACTCGGTCCGCCGGAAAACATTCCGCCGGACATTCGGTGTCGGACGATCAGCTGGCCGGCACGGTCTCGGCAGATTCCCCCCGCCCCACCGGTCTGTTCTCCACGCGGACCCGCAAGCTGATCCTCGTCATCGCGGTGCTTGGCGCCGTGGCCCTGCTGCTGGATGAGTTCGTCAAATACCGCGTTGTGGCGAAGCGATTCGGCACGGTGTACGACGGCGAACTGTACCGCAGCGGCCAGATTTCCCGCTGGATGTTCGAGAAGACCGTTAAGTCGCACGGGATTCAGGTGGTGATTGACCTGAACGGCCGCGAACCAGAAAGCGAACACCAGACAGCGGAAATCGCCTCGGCGGAAAAGCTGAATCTTGAGCTGTATCGCTTCCCGCTGGGTGGCGACGGGCGGGGAGACATCACCCGCTATGCCGACGCCATCGAGACGATTCACACCTCGCGAACGGCGGGCAAGCCGGTGCTGGTGCACTGTGCCGCCGGCACGCAGCGCACCGGCGGTGTCGTCGCCACCTACCGCATGCTGGTTCGAGGCGAATCGCCCGCCACAGCATGGGACGAGATGGTGGATTACGGCTGGAAGCCCGAAAAAGAGCAGGAGCTGCTGGACTACATCAACGGCAACATGCGGACTCTGGCCACCATGCTGGTGGAACGGGGCGTGATCGCGCAGATTCCTGAGCCGCTGCCGGTTCTCAGCCGCTGACGTGCTTAACGGCTGACGTTTTTAACGGCTGACAGCTGAGCCGGGCCCGGTGCATTCAAAATGGTGCAGTCAGAATCCGGGCTGCGGCTGCCGGACCGGCGCCGCGTCTGCGCACCTGCTGACACGAACCCTGCGGCCCGCGGACCGTTACCAGCGATCTTCCAGCCGATGCTCCGCGGCGACCACATACCGCCCCGCCTCAAACTCATGGGGAGCCTGGGACAGCACGCGCAGCCAGATATTGCGACCTTCAACTGTTCCTTCCACGGACAGATGAGCGCCCAGCTGGTCGTCCTCTCCCAGAGGCAGCGGCTGCCAGAAGAAATTCTCCAGAGAATGGAATTCCTGCTGCAGGCCGCACAGGTCCATCGTGAATCGTGAGGATGTCTCCTGGCCGTCCCGCGGGCCACCAATCGTCTCACTCCGGGAGACGAACAGAGTCACTTCCCACTGATCCCGCGCGAGGTTGTGGTAATAATGACAGCCCAGAGGCGCCAGAATATCGACTGCAAAGATGTGGGAAGCAATCTGATCGGCCAGTTGCTTCAGCCAGGCAGGTACTTCGGGCATAACTTCCTCGGGCATTAGTTTTCCGTCACGCAACGGAAATGTCCGTATGACGAATAAGATGTTCGGTGAGTCAGATCCTGCCTCCGCGGTACTGCCCTGGGGATGCAACGGAGCGTCCGCGCTGCCCGTACCGCCGGAACTCCACTGAAGACACGATCTCCATCACAGACTGAAGCAAACGTCAGGCCACTCAATAGAAACGTGGCTGGTACTTCACAAAGTGTTACCCTGCAGGCCGTATAGTGGACTTTCCCGCCCGGACTGACCAGACAGCCACAGTGACCGCACAGTCACAGTGTTCATCATTCCGAACAGAAAATGATTCATTTCCAGCACACGCATGTTGCCGGAATGCATCATGACGGCATGATCGGCTCCGGGCAGGAACACGGCCCCGCGATCTCGCCGGCCGGCAGCCAGCACCGGAAAGCATGTTCCGATCCCGAGAGGACCCGAGGCGATGACCGCTGAAATTCTTCAGCTCAGCGATCTGCATCTGTTTTGCGAGGCCGGAACCCTGCTGCGCGGGGTGCCCACGGGTCAGTCACTGGAGCAGGTGCTGGAACTGATCGAAGAAAGGGCCGCCCGCTGCGAACGCATCGTCCTCACGGGCGACCTGGCCCACGATGAACTGCCGGCGACCTACCTGCAGCTGCGGGAACGGCTGACCGCAGGCAACCTGCTGGAGAAATGCCTGCTGCTTCCCGGCAATCATGACAGCCGGACCGGCATGAGGGCCGCCTTTCCCCGGCAGACGGATCGCTGCGAGCTGCTGCCGGCCCCCCGCTGCGACAGTCTGAGCAGGGACGAACAGCCCGTTCTGTTCGCCGTGGCGGCGGGCGGGTGGCATCTGTGGGGTCTGGATTCCCACATTCCCGGCGAAGTCTGCGGACGGGTTTCCGACCCCGTCACCGACTGGCTGGAGGAAGGACTGCAGCAGCACCCCGAGGTGCCGGCCGCCATCTTTCTGCACCATCCGCCGGTGGTCACGGGCAGTCCCTGGCTGGACCGTCTCGGTCTGCTTGAACCGGAACGTCTGCTGGCTGTGCTGCAGGCCGCGCCGCAGGTGCGGCTGGTCTGCTGCGGCCACATACATCAGGACTGGGGCACCGTCCGGGGCACCACCAGAATTCTGTCGGCCCCTTCGACCTGCGTGCAGTTCTCAGGGAGCAGTTCAACCCCGGAGTATGAGCACCTGCCGCCGGGTGTGCGGCTGCTGGACCTCGGGCCGGAGGACTTCAGCACGCGGACGCTGAGACTGCCCGAACTGCGGTTTCCGCCCGATCCCGCTTAGCACGCGACCCCCGGCAAATGTTCGTCAGGGGCTGTGGAACTCAGAGCAGCTTGTTGATCATCATGATCGCGGCCGGCCCCACCAGCACCACGAAGATGCCCGGGAAAATGAACAGCACCAGCGGAAAGATCATCTTCACCGCGGCTTTCTGGCCCCGCTCTTCG
>JAGQPV010001038.1 GCA_020426545.1 Planctomycetaceae bacterium | reverse complement strand
TCGAGGAAAGACGTCAGGCACAGCCTGACCTACAAGGCTACTGTGCAACAACAACGGGATAGACCACCCCGGGTACATTGCTCAGTCCAGGCACAGCTGGACCTGCCTGAAGAAAAATGCGGAACAGCCAGCTCAGCTGGCGGGCGAATCGTCGATTCGTTCCAGAATATACAGGCCGCTGTGCGCCCGCAGGCTGGCCAGCCAGGCACGTTCCACGGCCCGGCCCCGCAGAATGGGCAGTTCCTTCACCACCCGCACATGCACCACGTCGCACAGCTCGCGAAAGTCGTGCAGCGACATCACGTGCAGGTTGGGCGTGTCGTACCAGTCGTACGGCAGGGAGGCGGTGACGGGGGCCCGCCCGCGAGTCAGCACCTCCCAGCGGACCCGCCAGTGGGCGAAGTTCGGCACCACCACGAGGGCCTGCCGGGCGATGCGGAAGATCTCCTGCAGCACTTCGCGCGGCTTGCGGACCTGCTGCAGCGTCTGGCTTAACACGGCGCAGTCGAAGCTGCGATCGGGAATGCAGCCCAGGCCCGCATCGAGGTCGGCCTGCACCACGGGCACACCCCGCTCGATGCACCGCTGAATCCGTCGTGGCTCGACTTCCACCCCCTGGACAGTGCACGCGTGCGTGCGGCGGAGCCGTTCCAGCAGCCGGCCGTCGCCGCAGCCCAGGTCGATCACCCGGCTGCCGGGGCGAATGTGCGAAGTGATGGCCTCGTCGGTCAGCACCTGCTCCGTCGGGTCGGGCATGGAATAGCGGCGGGGCAGGCTCATGGCTGCACCTGCCGGTCAGCGAGTCCGGTGTCCTGAGACGCCTCCGCGGCGGGAGCATCCGCCTCCGCCGCTGCCGCGGAAGTCTTTTCGAGGAATGGACGCACCAGTGCGGAGAGCCGGGGAATCTCTTCCTCAATCAGAAAGGCATCGTGGCCCCACGGGCTGTCGAATTCCACAAAGCTGACGTCCCGGCGGGATTCCATCAGTGCGTGAACCAGTTCGGTGCTCTGACTGGTGGGAAACAGCCAGTCGGTCGCATAGGAAATGATGAGGAAGCGGGCGTCGGTCCGGCTCAGGGCTTCCGGCAGCGAGTGGCAGCTCTCCGCCAGGTCGAAGTAATCCATCGCCTTGGTGAGGTACAGGTAGCTGTTCGCATCGAACCGCTCGACGAACCGCTTGCCTTGATAGTGCAAGTAGCTTTCGATCTGAAACTCGGTTTCCTTGCGGAGATCAAACGCGAGTTCGTCGCTGTTCTGCAGACGGCGTCCGAACTTCATTTCGATCGACTGTTCCGACAGATACGTGATG
>JAGQPV010001037.1 GCA_020426545.1 Planctomycetaceae bacterium | reverse complement strand
GTGGATGAATGCTGCGGATTCGGTGGAACATTCGCCGTCAGCGAGGAATCCATCTCCTGCATCATGGGGCAGGACCGCCTCGCCGATCACCGCCAGGCAGGCACCCAGGTGCTGACTGCCGTCGACATGTCCTGCCTGATGCACCTCGATGGTCTGTCCCGCCGCGAAGACCGCCACACCGCCACGGGAACCTCCACCGCCACGCCAACCTTCGAAGTGCTGCACGTGGCCGAGCTGATCCACCGGGCGATGTTCCCCGAACGCACTCTCGCTCCTGCCTGAGGACCGGCATGCCCGTTTCCCATCCTGTCGCTGCCGACCAGTTTACCGCCGACCGCGAACGCACCCGCTGGCACGACCAGGCCCTGTGGTTCGTACGGGCCAAACGCGACCGCTGCGCCCAGTCTCTGCCCGAATGGGAAGACCTGCGGGAAACCGCGTCGACCATCAAGCACTACACCATCTCCCACCTGGCCGACCTGCTGGAACAGTTTGAAACGTCGGCCCGTGCCCTGGGCGTGCACGTGCACTGGGCCGGTGATGCCGCCGAACACAACCGCATTGTGCTGGAGATCCTGCAGCAGCACAAAGTGAAGCGGGTTGTCAAAAGCAAGTCGATGCTCACCGAGGAATGCCACCTCAACCCCTACCTCGCCGAACGGGGTATAGAAGTAGTAGACACCGACCTCGGCGAACGCATCGTCCAACTCGCCGGCGAACCCCCCAGCCACATCGTCCTCCCCGCAATTCACAAGAAAAAAGAGGATGTCAGCGAGATTTTCCACGAACATCTCGGTACTCCCCAAGGCGAAGCCGATCCTCCGCTCCTCGCCGAAGCCGCGCGACAACACCTCCGCGAAAAATTCCTGCAAGGCGAAGCGGGCATCACCGGCGTGAACTTCGCCATTGCCGAAACCGGCGGGATCGTCGTCTGCACCAACGAGGGCAATGCCGATCTGGGCGTTTCGCTGCCGCAGCTGCACATTGCCTGCATGGGGATTGAAAAGCTGATTCCCCGGCTCGAGGATCTGCCCGTCTTCTTAAGACTGCTGGCCCGCTCCGCCACCGGCCAGCCAGTGACGACTTACACGTCACATTTTCACGGGCCGCAACCCGGCGGCGAGCTGCATATTGTCCTGGTCGATAATGGCCGCACCGAGTTATTAGCCAGCGACGACTTCCGCCGCTCGCTGCACTGCATACGCTGCGGCGCCTGCATGAATACCTGCCCGGTGTACCGCCGCAGCGGCGGGCACAGCTACGGCACCACCGTGCCTGGCCCCATCGGTTCCATTCTGGCCCCGGCCCGC
>JAGQPV010001036.1 GCA_020426545.1 Planctomycetaceae bacterium | reverse complement strand
GACGCTGTATGGCGGTAAAATGTTCACCTTCGGGCATCGGCAGAAGTTCGGGAACGACCCGGAGAAGCACGTCGACTTCTCGGCGGTGACGCATGTGGCCCGCGACAAGGGCATACCGCCGTTTCTGCTGCTGTACTTTTCGGGTAATGCCGACACCCGGGCACAGGCGCAGCGGCTGGAGTCTGTCCTGCGGGAGGCCGGTGTCGCCGCCAGGGCATTCGGCAAAGGCGATACCAATCACAGTCAGCTGAATAACGACCTGGGCAAGGCGGGCGATCCGGCGACGGAGGCCTTCTTCGGGTTTCTCGACCCGCTGACAGGCCGGAAATCGCGGGACTGAAGCACCACCAGGCAAACCGGCGGGGTGTGCAGCACCCGCGCACACCCCGGTCGCCGCGTTTGCGGGCTGCGGGACTCATCTTGCAGAATCTGCCGGTCTCCGGTACATCTCTGCCACGGCGAGCGTCGCCCGATGCTCTGCTGCGCTGGTTTCGTGGCTGCCGCGGTGCCGGGACGTTTCCTCCGGTGGAATCCACTGGCAGGCAGGCTGCCAGTGCCACCCTGGAACTGTGCGTCGAGGTCAGCTGTTCCCGAAGACTCTTCCGCAGTCCCGCTCTGAACGGGAGGGAAGTGAAGCAGGCACTGCCGGGCCAGCCAGCCGTGGCACCTGCCGACACCACGTTCCGGTGGAGCCACTGAACTACTGCGTGCTTTGATCTATAGCGTGCTTTGAAGCTGATTTCCGGATGGTCTTTCACTGCACAGAGACCAGTCCGGCTTTTTGATTTTCCGGTATCCCCTCTCGGACTCAGCACGGATGCTGCAGCGAATCCGCCAGTGGTTCTGCCCGGACCTTGCCATCGATCTGGGCACCGCCAACACTCTGGTCGCCATCCAGGGTGAAGGCATCACTGTGAACGAACCCTCCGTCGTCGCTCTGCAGAAGGGTTCCCGCCGGGTGCCTGGTCGCGGAACGGCGGTGGGGAAGCTCGCGCGGCAGATGCTGGGCCGCACTCCGGATTCCATCACCGTGGTCCGCCCGCTGAAGGACGGGGTGATTACCGATTTCGAGCTGTGCGAAACGATGCTGCGGTATTTCATTCGCAAGGCCCGGCGGCAGCGGTCGGGCATGCGGCCGCGGGTGGTGATTGCTGTTCCCGGTGGCATTACCCCGGTGGAGCGGCAGGCAGTGTTCAACAGTGCCGAGCGGGCCGGCGCCGGCCGGGTGTTTCTGGTCGATGAAGCACGGGCTGCGGGCATCGGGGCGGGGCTGCCCATTTCCGAACCGCTGGCCAGCATGGTGTGCGATA
>JAGQPV010001035.1 GCA_020426545.1 Planctomycetaceae bacterium | reverse complement strand
ATCGGCTGAGGAAACCGGGCTGGACTGCGGCGCTGCCTGCCTTCAGCGCGACAGACGGAGGCTGATCAGGAGGATGTTGCGGATCCCCTGCTCTGCTTCCCGCAGGTGGCCATAGACTCGAATTCGCTTCCCGGTGATGGCAATGAGGCCTTCCGCGGGCAGGAAGCTTTCCAGGGCTTCCGTAATGGCAGGCTGCTGACGGGCATGCCGGCCGCGCACGGAGATCTGTTCGCCGTCGAGGATGATCAGCGAATCACTGGAAAGACTCAGCACGGCAGCCTGCAGACGATACCGCAGCCTGGTCATGATGCCGGCTGTTTCGGTCGCGCGGTGTTTTCTTTCATTGTGCTGGCTGCGTCGGCGGAGACGGTTCCGCCGGCCGAAGAGTCGGCAGCTGGCGTACCGGCGGGAGTGCGGTTACCCAGCAGAACGGACGAGCCCCGGCCCAGCTGTTCCACCGCGGCGACGGCATCAGAGAATTCCACGGGCAGGGTTTCCACCCGTTCCGCCGCCACATGCACGACTTTTCCCGCCCACGGATCGGGCGAGCCGGGCAGGAACACTGCCACGAAGCCGCCAGGAGTCCGCTCGACTTCGAAGCCGATGCGAGCCAGTTCGTTGAACCGGACAAACACCGGCAAGAGGTACGGCCTGGTTTCGTCGCCACCCAGCGTGCCGGCCATGGTGTCGCGAATGATGGCGTACCGAGGGAACATCAGGAGGATGTTCTTTTCCACATATAATGCTACCCGCCGTCCGATGGACCAGCGGGCGACGAGGCCGGCGGCGAAGCAGGCCAGCAGAATGACTGCGATGGCGAGGCCGACCAGCACGGCCAGGCCGGTCGGCGTCTTCATGGAAACCGGCAGCACCTGCTGCAGGCTTTCGGCTGCCGACAGAACAACGGGAGCCACCTGGCCGGCCAGCACTCCCACGACAATCAGCGGCAGCAGAAAGATCAGACCGCCGATGGCTGTGGTCTTGAGGAAGCCAAAGCTGCGGGTGACATGCTGCTGAATCATGGGGTGTGCGCCTCTCTTTGAAGCCTTCTCCGTCCTGCCATTGCTCTGCCGGGGCCATCGGCCGTGCCCGGAAAACAGCAGGCGGCACAATGGAATGCGTCCATCGTGCCGCCTGGTCGTGCGGGTTGCCAGCAGAATTCGCGGGAAGCGCCTTATTCGGCAGCTGCCGGTGCCGTGATGCGGATGGCCCGCTGTCCGGTCCAGACCTGACCGGCGCGGCTGGTGGCGCGGACTTCAAGCAGCTGGATGCCGGGTTCGAGACCGGCGGGCAGATTGGCCTGCCAGATGTGTGT
>JAGQPV010001034.1 GCA_020426545.1 Planctomycetaceae bacterium | reverse complement strand
GTACAGCGAATCGCCCTGCGGTACCAGGCTGGTCACCCGCTGGCCCCAGTGATTGAGCACCAGCCTGTAACGCTCGGTGTGCTGCTCGTAGGGATGCACCTGTTTGTCGGTCAGTTCGGGATGGGTGAAGGCCCGCCCCAGCGACCGCCAGCTGTTCGTCTGCCGTTCGTACCGCCACATCTCGGCCCACGGCCAGACACCCACCAGCAGTTCGCCCCGGTACAGGGCCATCGTCTGCGATTCGCGGGCGGCTGTCGACACGCCCGGCAGCACGGGCGGCCAGCCCTGCAGCTGCACGGGTTCTTTGCCCTGGTATTCGAACAGATTCCCGGTGGGGTACTGGGCCAGCAGCACCCGGTCGTACCAGTGCAGCATGGAATACACCTGGTAGCTGGTGTTGATCAGTCCTTCCACCACGGTCTTCCAGGCATCGTTCTCGAAGACATACATGCCGCCCATGTTGGAGACCGTCAGCACCTGGCGGCCGTACTGACCCCAGGCGAACGGAGTTTCGCGGGGGAACTTCGTGGTGAGAATGGTGGCATCGCTCAGGTCGATAGCGGCCTTGCTGTCCGTGGTCCACGGGCAGGCCAGGATGCGGGTCAGGTACTCTTCGCCCTCCTGCTGTTCGTGGTAGAAGAACAGATGGCCCTCAGCGTAGTAGAAGTTGTAATACCGGCCCGATTCGGGCGGAGCGAGGATCTGTTTCCCGTTGTACCAGGCCTGGTTCTCGGCGAAGACCAGCTGGCCGCTGCCCAGCCGCATGGTTCCATCGCCCGACCGCATGGACTGCATGCCGGGGGGCAGCTCGGCGAGCCATTTTTCGGAGGCCGCGTCCCATCTTCTGACGGAGTTGTTCCCCGCATAACTCCAGGAGTACAGCTGTCCGTCGAACTCGGTGAGATACACGCCGGTTCCCTGATCCGGGTGCGGCAGCCGTTCGAGCGTCAGCTGGTCTTTACCGCTGTCGGGTCGGATGAAGAACTGCAGCGTCCGCCGGCCGGTCCGGAAGCGGGTGTTGTACACATCCTGGAAACCGGCCCCGGCCTGCAGCCGGCCGGAAGCGTCCCGCACTTCAAACAGCGAGCCCAGGCTCTGGCCCCGGTCCTGACCGAAGTCGACCTCGACAGAATACTCAATCTGGTTCGAAGTGGCGGCAGGCTGCGCATTGCCCTGGGCAATCACTGCACTGGCCGGGGTCAGCACCGGCAGCAGGGCGAGGGTCAGACAGAACATGACGAACACGCGGCACATATCGGGTTCTCCGGGAGACTTCCTGGTTCGCAGGGCACAGGGTGCCTGCAGTCGCCCCGGC
>JAGQPV010001033.1 GCA_020426545.1 Planctomycetaceae bacterium | reverse complement strand
TCAGGTGCAGTGCGTTCCGCGGGCCCGGGCAGCAACTGGCTCGCCCTGCTGTGGGTTCCCGCTGGTGTGCTGGCGGTGTCGGTCCACCTGCAGAGTGTGCTTGGCCGGCAGGATTCGGCCACCACGCTGCTCAGCCCGGCCACCTGGCAGCACGTGGTGCGTGCTCTGGGTGGTTCGCTGATTTCACCCGCCGGGGCAGCCGGTGAGGCGGCTTTGGCTGATGTCCCCTTCGGCCCGCTGCTGCTGGTTGTGGGAACCTGCGCTGTGCTGGCCCTGGCAGTCAGTGCGGTGCTGGTTCGCCTCCGCACCGGCTTGGCTGTACCGGCAGCCCTGCTGCCGCAGTCGCGGAACTTCTGCTGGTGGCTGCTGCCCGGCGTGTGGGAAGTCCTGCAGATTGTGGCGTTTCTCATCGGCTGGGACAGCCTGACTGCCTTCGTCCAGTCGACTCCCCCCTATGTGTACGCAGTGATGCTGGGCGGATGGCTGGCCGGCAGCGGTGTGTTCCCGCTGTCCGATTTCGCACACTGGCAGTCTGAAGACGTCGAGGCTGCGGGCGATTCCGCGAGAGTACACGATCACCGGCTGTGGCTGGTGGCGGGAATGGCCCTGTGCTGGGCGGTCGTCTTCACGGCGATGAACTGGCAGCTGTACCGCAGCCTGCGGGTCCCGCATGGCGACTCCGCGATGTACGAGGAGCATTTGTGGAATTTCGAGCATGGAAAGGGATTCCGCAGCTACCTGGATCAGGGCTTGTTTCTCGGCGAACACATTCAGGTGATTCACCTCGGATTGATCCCGCTGCATCTGTTGTGGCCATCGCAGCTGATGATGGAGTTGTGTGAGTCGGTGGCGCTGGCGCTCGGCGCGATTCCGATCATGCAAATGGCGCTGCGGCATGCACAGGATCGTCGTGCCGCCTGGCTGCTCGGCGGAGCGTATCTGTTGTGGTTCGGCACGCACTACCTGGACATCGCGATCGATCTGAAAACCTTTCGGCCCATTGCCTTCGGAGCGCCACTGATGTTGTGGTGGCTCGACGCGCTGGAACAGGCAAAGTGGAAACGATCCCTCGTGCTGCTCTTGCTGGTTCTCGCGTGCAAAGAGGACTACGCAATTGTGACTGCACCGGTCGGATTGTGGCTGGCAGTTGAGGCATGGGGAAATCGTGATCGGTCCCCAGAGGAACGACGCTTCCGCATGGCGTTCGGACTCGCTCATGCGGCGCTCTTGACCCTGTATTTGGGACTGGTCGTCAAGGTCTTCATCCCTTGGTTTCGTGGTTGGGAGAATGTCCATTACGCCGCTTACTTCCAGGCACTGGG
>JAGQPV010001032.1 GCA_020426545.1 Planctomycetaceae bacterium | reverse complement strand
CCTGTCACTCACAGCGGGCAGCCAGCAGTGCTCTTCCGATTGAACTTCCGCCGCTGAAGCCAACTGTGGCAGCCGCCTCTCTTGCTCTGTGTTCTCCGTGGTGGAAATTTTCCGTGCAGTCAGCAAAAGACGTCAGGCAATAGCCTGACCTACAAGAGAGGCCAGCCGCAGCCGGTAACGGTGTGGCTGGACAACTGGAACTCGACAGCTGGGATCCAGGAGTTTATGCATGTATCAACTCACTCCCGCTCCGGTCCTTCCAGCAGCTGCAGCAGCCGGTTGTCTGACGGGTAGGCGTGTCCCTGGTACTGCACGAAGGCTTCGCCGGCTTCCGCGTCGATCTGCTCGCCCCGGATATGGCTCCAGCGGCGGCACTTCTCGAGGTACTCGTCAATTCCGTGCTGCCGGCGGAGCCACTCCCGCTGGCTGGAATGGCAGGCCAGCATGTCGAGCTTGGTCTGCAGGGTACTGCTGATATCGACAATGAAACCGCATTCCGCCGGACGGCCGAACCAGTCGGTGCCTTCAATCGGATCGACAAAATACAGGTGGGGGATATGGTCCAGCGGGGGAGCGGGATCCCACTCCTGGGTGGTGTAATTAGGAATGGGCGCGTTGAAGCAGGCATCCCGCACCAGCCGGCAGGTCATTTCGTGGTCGCTCATATAATCGACCGGCGGGGCAGTGAGGACGATATCGGGACGGGCCCGGCGGAGGGCCTCCGTTACCCGGCGGCGGCCTTCGCTGGTGTGGTCGATCGACAGATCCCGGAATTCCAGGCACAGGCAGTCCGCCCCGATCAGCGCCGCGGCCTGGCGGGCCTCTTCCCGGCGGATGGTGGAAATTTCACGCGGCCCCAGTTCGGCACTGCCGCAGTCGCCGGGGGTCATGGTGGCAATGGTGACCTGGCAGCCCTTCTGCCGGAGCAGGGCCAGGGTGCCGGCACACTGAAACTCGACATCGTCCGGATGGGCATGAATGGCCAGGATCCGCGGTGGCTGAACGTCGGCAGGCATGAATTTCCTCAATCCCGGGAGAAAGCAGCACAACAGGCATGTCGCAGTCGAAATGGTGCTGGAGGGATCCTGCAGGACAGCCCGCCCGGAATCAAGCACCGGACGGCTTCCCTCCCCGCGGGTCGTAATCCAGCGGAACCGTTCTGAAGGCACCGTGCCCGGTGGCCGGTCTCCGGCGGGCGGCCAGTCTCCGGCAGGCCGGCCGAGAGAAAGTCCAGCCGGCATATGCGGGAAATGCACGGCCAGGGAAACTTTCCGCAGGGCGGAAAATCACGAAACCTGAACAGGCGCGCGATACACGCAGCTGCTGGCCGGGTG
>JAGQPV010001031.1 GCA_020426545.1 Planctomycetaceae bacterium | reverse complement strand
ACGGCAGTCAGCAGCTGGCCGGAATCGGCCCCCTTCCAGCGCACGTCGGAATCCGGAAACCACTCGCCGATATCTCCCTGCCCGGTCGCGCCCAGCAGGGCATCAATCACCGAGTGCAGCAGCACATCGCCATCGCTGTGGGCATCGGGTCCGCAGGCAAACGGCACCGGAATGCCACCCAGTACCAGCGGTCGCCCCTGCACCATCCGGTGCAGGTCGTGCCCGTGGCCGATTCGAAAACTGGCGGGATCCATCGGTACAGCAGCCAGACTGAAACAGGAGACGGAAAGAACGGGAAACCGCGGCGTTCACAGCACAACTTCCGCAGCCAGCGGCATGATAGCTGCTGTCTCGAACAGTGACAATGTGGGCATACTGCAGCGGAAACCGCAGGCAGCGCGTACCCTGCGGAATGTTTCGGTCACCGGCTTCGGGCTGGAGGACGGGTTTCAGAAAGCACGGCGGCAGGGCATGCAACCGGTCCCCTGTCGGGTTATCATGCCCGAGAGACCCTCACTGGTAACTGGCAGGGATGACAGCATGAGCAGGACCAGCGGATTTTCGTCACTTCCGCCATCAAACGGGCGGCCCCATCGCGTGTACTGTGCCGGGCCGCTGTTCAATCAGTCGGAACGGCAGGAGATGGAAGCCATCGCCCGCGTGGTGATCGACGCGGGCTACACCGTCTATCTGCCGCATCGCGACGGCATGGAATTCCGGCTGGTGCACGAAGTGCTGATCAGCCGCGGCTGGCCCGAAGCCCAGGCCGGCGCCTTCCTGCACGAGGCCATTTTCGCCCTCGATATTTACCAGCTGGTGGTCGAGTGCGATTCCATTGTCTGGAATCTGAATGGCCGCACGCCCGATGAAGGCGCCGTCTCGGAAGCCGCCATCGGCTGGACGCTGGGCAAACCGCTCGTCGCCTGGACGGACGATGTCCGCTCGCTGATTGCCGGCCGCATCAATCCCCTGCTGGCCGGTCTGGTCTGCTTCCGCACCATCGAGGAGCTGGAAGACCTGCCGGCGGCACTGGCGGCCGAATACGCCGCCGCCACCGAAGAACACACCAGCCGCAACGGTCAGCCACCGCACGCGCACCTGCCCCGGAGGGCACGCGTGGCTGTGGAGGAAGGCCGCCAGCTGTGGGCCGCCCTGCGATCCGACGGATTCTCCGCCACCGATGAGGCCATCGCCGACGTGGTCACATCGCTGTTCGCACCCTCCGCCCAGCCCGACCCGGCCAGCGCCTGAAAGTCCTGCAGGTCAGGCTGTGCCTGGGCTGTTCAATCTGAGTTAGTAACTGGGCAGAAACGGGCCTGGTGATCCCGGCGATTTCT
>JAGQPV010001030.1 GCA_020426545.1 Planctomycetaceae bacterium | reverse complement strand
TCATCGCCCGGCCTGGTGGTCGAACTGCCCGCTGTGGCCGGTTTCTCTGCCGGCAGCTCGACGTTGACGGTGTAACTGCCGGGGAATGGCTGGGTACCATCATCAAACTTGCGGCCGGCCAGTCGGAAGGTGCGGGTTTCTTCGGGCAGCAGAAACCACAGTTCTCCCTCGGCCACGTCCTCGTACACGCAGGAATAACTGCTGCTGCCAGCCACTGCCACGAGCAGATAGCCCGCCCCGCCCCGCATGCTGTTCAGTGCCAGTCTGTTGCGGTAGGGCAGCAGTTCGGGAGGCGGCGTGCCCTCGTTGAGAGACGTGGCCCAGTCGATGGTGAACCGGGTGGCGGCTTCGGCCAGTTCCTCGCGGCGGGCCCGGTCGAACTCGAGCACATTGTCGCTGAGCCACTGATTCAGCACAGCATTGCGACGGAGGTTGACCGTGAAGAACCTGGTTTTCGGTGTTTCCCAGACCGTAACTTCCAGCCCGGCCGGCGAACCGCGCAGCTCGACTTCCATCAGGTTCTCGGTGCTTTTCATCCGCAGCGGGTGGCTTTCCAGATCTTCCAGCACCTGCTGTTTCACCAGCGATTTCACATCGATCTGATCGGCCAGCACCACGCCCGTCGGGAGTTCCACCGCATCGAGCTTCACGGTGCCGGGCAGCGTGCCGGCCAGTTCCGGCTGAGACTGCCAGTAGTAGAACGCGCCCACAGCCCCCAGCACGGAAGCAAACATCAGTGGGACCAGCAGACTTCCACCGCTGCGGCGGCGCGTGCGGCGTTTCTTCAGCGCCCGGGCGACAGAAGGCCGGGCCGTGGTGGCACTGGCCAGCGCGGCGACGGGATCGTCGACTGCTGGTTTTTCAGCTGCCGAAGCCTGTTCGAGAAAAGCCATGGGGTTTTCGGCTTCGCCCACCTCGGGAATCTCCACCGGTGGTGGCCCGCCGGCCCCAGCCACCGGTTGCGGCGGAGCAGCTGCGCAGGCGGAGGGGGCCGCCGCCGGTTCGCTTCCCGGAGCGGGAGCCACTTTGGGCACCAGCAGCTTCCTGCCGCATTTCGGGCATTTGCCCTGGCGGCCGGCAGCCGTATCAGGAACCTGAATCGAGGAGGAACAGAAAGGGCAGTCAAACAGAATGGCCATCGGTCAGTTTTTTCCACTGTCTGCTGGCGGGAATTGCAGGACGGGACACCAGTTGTTGTCGCCGGTGCCTGTCATCTTATTCATGAATCGTTGTCGGGATAGATCGCTGTCCGGCCGGGAACTCAGTCCTGGTCGGAGAAGACCGGAATCAGCAGGTTATCGACCGGGGCGAAGTCGTCGGTCAATGTCAGCTGGCGGGCATGGGCCAGCAGTGGTG
>JAGQPV010001029.1 GCA_020426545.1 Planctomycetaceae bacterium | reverse complement strand
GCTGCAGAATCCGGGCGATCTCCCGGGAATACGTCACCGGGCTGTCGGCCTGCGGGGTCCGAATCCGGCCGATGTGGCAGCCCACCGTCTCCGTCACCGGACGGCCGACGGGCCGCCCGGCCAGCAGGTCATCCACCGCCTCCGCCAGATCCCGCTGCCGGGGCTCATCGCGAACATAGCCCACGCCGTACTGGTCGTCGATCCGCCCGCGATACCGCACGACCCGCTTTGCATCCAGCACAAACACTTCCGGCGTCCGCTCCGCACCAAAGGCATCCGCCACGCGGTTGCCGCTGTCCTTCAGCAGAGGAAACGTGACCCCGTGTTCCCGGGCCCAGGCCCCCATCTCGGTGACGGAATCCTGCCGGTTGGCGTTCACGCCCAGAAAGGCCACGCCCCGCTCTTCATATTCCTTCGCCAGTTCCTCAAGTCGCGGCCCGTACAGGCGGACCAGCGGACATTCCGTTCCCAGAAAGGCCACCACCAGCACCGGCGAGCGGGAATAATCCGCCAGGGAATGCTCTTTCCCCCGCCAGTCCTTCAAAGTGAACGGCTCAATCTGCCGGCCGATGGAAGCTGCTGCCTTCTGCCCGGCCTCCGCCTGCCCGTCAGCCACCGGATCATCCGCCCGAACCTGAGCAGTTGCGCACATCAGGCCGGCTGCCAGCAGTGCGGCCAGCGAAATCGACCGCAGCCGGCCAGGTGACAGAATGCACGGCAGACACTCATCGGCAGGACACAAATTCATCGGACAGAAGTCCTTTGTGGAAACAGGATTCATACAGCATGCACAGGCTGAGGGATTCCACCGGGCACGTCATCCCCGGCAGACCGCCCGCTGAGGGCTCATCGCGTTCCAGTCACGAAAACCGGGCGAGGGTACACCTCATTACCCGTCGTCAGGCGACAGGGTTGCACGGTTTCTGGCACCCCTGCGGGTTTTGCCGGGGCGGGCCAGCAAAAACCGGCTTGCCCCCCGTCTTCGGACTTTCAATCTTCGATGGCACCCGGCATCCTGTCGATATCATCTGGCACCAAACTGCGAGGCAGGACCCGAAACGGGCAAGAGTGAACCGAAACGGTGAGCTGTCAGGGGAACACTCCTGCACCATGGGCGGCTCAACCCGGCCTGCACCCGCAGTCCACAAAGCTGTCCTGAAGAATGAACCATTCTGAGGCAGTCGTGTCTATTGACGACAGAGAGGGATGCGGTAAAATCCATCTCACCGCCAGACGGATGCGAGAGCATTCCCGCCAGGTGATGCGGAAATTTCGCTCCAACAGGCGAAACAACGCGAAGAAAAAAAGCTGAAAAGAAAAGCGAAGAAGAAAAGCGAAAAGGGGCCGTAGCTCAATTG
>JAGQPV010000102.1 GCA_020426545.1 Planctomycetaceae bacterium | reverse complement strand
GGCGGGGTACGGGCTGTTCACTCGAGCGGGAAGAGACTGACCGCCGGCAAGTGGCAACGAATCTGCGGAGTCGCTTTCCTGATGGCGTGGATTTCGACAGACTGTCTGCCCGGATGCGCCTCGTCCCCGTTCCTGACGGCTGAGATGTTCTGCCGGCCGGGCCGGCTTATCAGAGACGGCGTTATCAGTAATCGCGGGCAGACCGCAGGAGTTGAGTGTTGTTTGATCTGATTATTCATGGCGGACAGATAATCGACGGTACCGGCAGCTCGCGGGCCCTGGCGGATGTGGGAATCCGGGGCGATCGCATTGCCGCTGTGGGGCGTCTGGAATCCGCCGAGGCAGCTGCCCGCATCGACGCCACCGGTCGCATTGTCGCTCCCGGGTTCATCGATGTGCACAACCATACCGATGGCTGGCTGCTGAAAGTGCCTCATCTGACGTCGAAGACCCGTCAGGGGTTCACGTCGGAAGTGATCATGTCGGACGGCATTTCGTACGCGCCGCTCAGCCCGCTGAATGCGCCGGACTGGATGTACTACCTGCGGTCGCTCAATGCCCTGCGGATGGACGAATATGAGGGCTGGCACAGCATCGCCGAGTACATGGACTGCATCAACGGCCGCAACGTGCAGAACGCCCTGCCGCAGGTGCCGTATGCGAATCTGCGGGCGCTGGTGCACGGCTTTGGACCGGGGGCGATGGACGACTTCCAGCTGCGCAGCATTCGCAAGGAAGTGGAACTGGGAATGGAAGCCGGCTGCACGGGCATTTCCACTGGCCTGGATTACATTGTGCAGTGCTATTCCACCACTGCTGAGCTGGTGGATGCCTGCCGGGCCATGGCACCGCAAGACGGCATTTATGTCACGCATATCCGGTACAAGAGCGGAATGCTGGAGGCCCTGGAGGAAGCGGCGGAAATCGGCCGCCGGGCAGGTGTGAAAGTTCACATTTCGCACCTGAAGGGACAGAGCCCGGCGCAGGTGGATGAAATTCTGGAGTTTCTCGACCGCACCCGGAAGGATGTCGACATCACATTTGATGTCTACCCCTACCAGCCCGGCTCCACCATGCTGAGCTTTCTGCTGCCCTATCAGGTGTGGGAGAATGGTCCGCTGGGGGCACTGGCCCGCCTGCGGGAACCCTTCATGCGGGAGCTGTTCGCCAGCGGCCTGCGGTCCTATCGTCTGAATCTTGATCAGATTCATGTGGCGTGGGTCTGCGGTCGCGAAAATGTGCCTCTACAGGGGCGGAAGCTGTCCGATATCGTGGCGGAAACCGGCAAGACTCCGGAAGATGCCCTGTACGACCTGCTGATTGAAGAGCGGCTGGCTGTGCTGCTGGTCTTCGATGAAGGCGACGATCGCCTCGTGGAACCGTTCCTGCAGCACGACCTGTACATGATGGGCACCGATGGGATCTACTTCCCGGATTCCGTGGTGCATCCGCGGCAGTATGGCAGTTCGGGCCGGCTGCTGGGCTCCTGTGTGCGGGACAGCCGGCTGTTCTCTCTGGAAGACGCGGTGCACCGGATGACGGGGCGGCCGGCGGAGCGGTTTGGCCTGGCGGGACGCGGGGTGATTGCCGAGAATCACTTCGCCGACATTGCTATTTTCAATCCGGAAATCGTGCAGGACCACGCGACTTTCGCCGAGCCGCACCAGGATACCGAAGGAATTGAAACGGTCCTGGTCAACGGGACGGTCATTCTGCGAGACAGCCAGGAAGTTGAACTGGCTGCGGATTCCCTGCCGGGCCGGTCGCTGAAGTACCGGCAGGAAGGCTGACCGGGGTCCCTGGCAGTTCCCTGCCCACCATGGCGCAGGAAGGGAGACCCGTGTTTTTCAGACGCAGGGCAGAGTACGAAGAAAGGCTTTGCAGATGCCAGCTGAACGTCGCCGGGTGCTGTTTCTGTGCACCGGTAATTCCTGTCGGAGCCAGATGGCTGAAGTCTGGCTGAGAGAACTGGCGGGCGACCGGCTGGAGTCGCTGTCCGCCGGATCGAAACCGGCAGGGTATGTGCACCCGCTGGCAATTCGCGCCCTGGAAGAAGCCGGGCTGGCCCCCGGTGAGCTGCGAAGTAAATCGATCTCGGAATTCGTTCCCCCGGCCGGAACTCCGCCGCAGCTGGTCATCAGCGTGTGCGATGCCGCTGCGCAGGAGTGCCCGGTATTCCCGGGAGACGTCGCCCGGCTGCACTGGCCGTTCGACGATCCCGCTCATGCGGAGGGCAGCGAGGGGGAGAAGATGGCCTGCTTCCGCCGCGTCCGGGACGAGATTCGCACCGCGATTGAGCAGGGCCTGGCGGATGGCACGCTGTGAAAGAATCCGGTAAGCGGAAGGCGGGGAAGTTCAGGAGCGGGACGTTTTTTCCGGTTTGACGCGTCGCCTCAGCAGCACCTCTTCCCACTCTTCTTCCTCCTCCTCTTCTTCGGGTGGAGGGTCGACCTTATAGCGGCTGAAGAACGTGCCGATGCCTCCCCGCACCCGGCAGACCGTGTTCCACAGCTGCCTGGCCTGCGATTCATGCAGAAATGTGAAGGCGAACAGAATCAGGCCGACTGAAACGAACAGCGCATTCTGCCTGGCAGCTCCCCGCTGGCCGAAGGCGATCAGAATGGGAATGTACCACGGCTGTTCATCGAGATCGGGCGGCAGCTGCTGCCGGGCCGGCCGGGCGTCGAGGCTGAGGTGCGGATCGACGGGCAGACGTTCGTATCCCGGGCTGCCCGCGTCAAACTCGACCCGGGCCAGCTCCCGGGCAAATTCGGGATCGTTGTGCAGGGCCTCCACCACCTGGCCCAGGTATCGGACCTGACGTTCGAGGTACACCAGCTGGAACTGGTTCCGTTTCTCCTGCCGGTGCAGTTCAATACCGGTTTCCATGGGCGGAGAAAGCGCCACCAGCGAATAGAGGATGGCCGCTGCCAGCAGCGTCAGCCAGAACAGAAGCGAGACAATCCAGCCATAACGCAGTTCGGGCTCGGCAGCTGCTGCCGCGCCCTGAAGCGGTTCCTCGCCGGTGTCGGCTGACTGGTGTCTGGCTGAAACGGAACCTGCTGGCATCGGTGGCCTGTCCCTCGGGAAGTGAAATCATTCCCGGTTGAATACTGCTCTGTCGAACTGAAACCGGTCTGTGCCCTGGCCTGGAGCGGGAAGTCCGGCTACCACGGCCATTCGAGCATCACTCCTGTGGAACCGTCTGTCCGACGGACCCACGGCCTCAGTTCGATGCGTGAATCGCCCGTGAGCTGCCGACCGGAAACGGCCTTGCCGATGACAAAACCCAGAGCGGCACCGAACACGACATCCGACAGATCGTGGTCCCGTTCGTCGATACGGCTCCAGCCAATCAGTCCGGCGAGAGTGTACAGCGGGAGGCCGGCCTTCCAGCCGTAGTAGTCTGAGGCGACCGCGGCGATGGTCATGGTGCTGCCGACATGGAAGGACGGAAAACCGAACTCTCCCTCGTTCCAGTCGTCGGACGGGCGTTCGGTATTGGTAGCCCCCTTGATGGCCAGCGTGCTCAGCCCGGTCAGCGTGTAGGCACTGATCATTGTGGTCATCATGTCGTGCAGGTGCGGATCCTGCTGGCGGAGGCTGTATCCGTAAACGGCCAGCAGGGCCGGCACCTGGTACTGGACTTCGCCGAAGGTTCCCAGCGTCGACGAGAAGTCGCCCCAGCGTTCAGGGTGCCGGGCAGTCGATTCCCGCACCTGGTCATCGAGGTCCTGGCGGATGGCGATGGACCCGCCGAGGGCCGCACCAAGAATCAGCAGGTTGTTCCACTGGGCGACTCCGCGGGCATCACTGGCCAGCCGGGGCAGAAACTGCCGGTAGTCGTCCTGAAAGGACAGGGGCTGGTACGGTGCGGCCGCCGCGCAGCGGCACAAACCGCAGGTGGGGCAGCCGGCTTCCGCGGGTAGCCAGCCCGGCCGGACAGCGGGAACCGGCTGCAACGGCGCGGGACTTACCGCCGAAACTTCGTTCCCGTGATGAGTACTGGAGGAACTTGAGCAGGCGGCCGGGAGTTCCAGCGGGTCGGTCGGCCTCGTCAGTACGGGAGAGGCGGACTCCCCTGCTCCCGAGAACTGAAAACCCTCCGCGGTGCAGCATTCACTGACGGGCTGCAGATTCCAGTTCAGCAGGCCCGAGAGTTCCCTGGCTTCCTCATGCTGGCTGGCGGACGCAAACCCATCCAGTTTTACCCGGGCTGCCGGGGCCGCAGGCGGGCCAGGCAGCTCGCGCGGCATCGCGGTTGACGTCGAGGACGGAGCCGAAGGCGAATTTAAAACAGCCAGGGGACGGGCTGTCGAGTCGGAAGCAGGCAGGCGGAGCAGCTGGCCCCCGCTGGTCAGCAGGATTCGTGCGGAGGCTGCTGGAAGCACGACACGACCGGGGCTGCTGGCTTTCAATGTGACCCGGGCAGCGGGCTGATGCGTCAGCGCAGGGCCCGCATTGGCAGTCGCGGCGACATCCGTCCTGGCAGAAAGAGCAGCAATTGCTGCTGGTTCGGTCGGGACGGGGCGCAGCAGGGGACGGTGCACCACCTGCAGTGTGGGGTACTGGGGGGCACGGCACTGGGGAGTGCTGTGGCAGCCGGCAGCGAGCAGCACCACGCAGGCAGTCGCCAGGATCGACTGTCGCCAGCCTCGCCTGTTTCGATTTGCCTGGTGCCGGTACCACATGCCACGTTCCTGTGAGGCGACTGGGTGAGTGGTGGGGACAGCTGCAGCCTGCCCGGTTCGATTTCCTGTGCTGCGGGATTCCAGCGGGCTGAACCCCGGTTTCCACCGAGATCTCTGCCCGGGTTGAACAGCGTGCGGGGCGGTCTCTAACTGTGCGGTCTTCGGCTCCGCTCTGCAGGCTTCCCCTCCGCTGAAGACTGAAGCACGGCCACCCCCGGCAACGGGTCCGGCGAGAACAGGACGTTCCAGCGGGAGCGCATCTGTAAGTATTTCGGCCAGCATCTGCCCGGGGACAAGCGCATCAGTTTGAGGCCGGGTTTTCGAAGAATCCGGTCAGGCCCGCTCAGTTTGTCCCGGCCGCCGAAAGTTTCCTGTTCTGCCTCAGCGGAATAACCGGCACCACTGCACCGACTGTATGCTTACCGGCGGCATCTGCTGGTCGGCCCCTCGGGTGACTGCGTGGATCGCAGTTCGCGGAGGAATTCTGTTCCCGCAGAGAGTTTCGAACAGAATGACCGCTCGCAAGCTGGTCTCTGAGCCGGTATTCTGGCAGAAACCCGGGCGGGCCATCTGCCCCGCGACGCGGCATTGTCCCTATCTCATTCCGCAGGGCGGAGATCGTTTGTGACTGCTCAGACTTCCCGAACGTCCAGCCTGCTTGAAGGGCTGCAGAATAATGCAGCGCAGGTCTTGCTGGGCAAGCCGGAACCGATTCGGCTGACTATCGTGGCGCTGCTGGCCGGTGGCCATGTTCTGATTGAAGACGCCCCTGGCGTGGGGAAAACGTCGCTGGCAAAGGCGATGGCCCGCAGCCTGGACTGTGCGTTCACGCGGCTGCAGTTCACTCCCGACATGCTGCCCAGTGATATTCTGGGTTCGAGCGTGTTTCTGCCGAACCTTGGCGAATTTGAGTTCCGGCAGGGGCCGATTTTCACGAACGTCCTGCTGGCCGACGAAATCAACCGCACCACTCCGCGTACGCAGAGTGCGCTGCTGGAAGCCATGAGTGAAGGGCAGGTTTCGATTGAGGGCCGCACCTGGCAGCTGAGCAGCCCCTTCTTCGTGATCGCCACGCAGAACCCGTTCGAATCCGAAGGGACTTACGCTCTGCCCGAAAACCAGCTCGACCGGTTCATGCTGTGCACGGGAATCGGCTATCCCGAACGGGCCACGGAACTGGAAGTGCTGACCAGCCATCGGGGAGGTGAGGCTGTGGACCGGCTGCAGCCGGTTCTGACGGTGGAGCAGCTGGAGGAACTGCGGGCTTCTGTCCGTGAGGTGGAAGTCGATGCGTCGATCAACGAGTACATGCTGGATCTGGTGACGGCGACCCGCAATCACGAAGAAATCCACGTGGGCGTTTCCACCCGGGGAATCCTGACGCTGTATCGGGCTGCCCAGGCACTGGCACTGCTGGAAGGGCGGGAGTACGTCATTCCCGACGATGTAAAGCAGCTGGCCATTCCGGTGCTGGCACACCGGATCGTGTGCCGCGGGCTGATGCGGGAAGGCCAGCGGGAGCATGCCAGACGGCTGATCGATCAGATTGTGATGCAGACCGCTGCACCCGCCTGACGGATCGAGCACCGCGGGCAGCAGGGCAGGCTTTCTGAGAAGAACCTGCCCCACCGGGAAGATCACGGGAGCAGCGCGGTACAGGAAGTACGGGGAGATGTCTGAGCGGATCGAGGAATATGCCCTGCTGGGAGACTGCCAGACGGCGGCTCTGGTTTCCACCAGGGGATCGATCGACTGGCTGTGCCTGCCCCGGTTTGATTCCGATGCCTGCTTTGCCGCGCTGCTTGGCACAGCGGAAAACGGCCGGTGGCAGCTGACTCCGCAGGAAGAGATTCTGCAGGTGGAGCGGAGTTACCGTGGTGACTCGCTGGTGCTGGATACCGTCTATCAGACGCGTTCCGGGCGGGTGCAGGTGACGGACTTCATGCCGCTGCGCAGCCGCGTGCCCGACCTGGTGCGAATTGTCCGGGGTCTGGATGGCACCGTGCCGATGAAAATGGAGCTGGTGGTCCGGCTCGACATGGGGCTGGTGATCCCGTGGCTGCGGCGGGTGGAAGACGGGCTGATCACCATTGCCGGGCCGGATGCACTGCACCTGCAGACCGATATCGAAACCCACGGAACCGACCACCGGACGGTGGCGGAATTTGAGATTTCCGCGGGCGAGGAGCGGTATTCCGTCCTCACCTGGTATCCGTCTCATGAGACACCTCCCGAGCCGGTCGACCCCGTCGAATCTCTGGAAGCCACTGTCAAATGGTGGGAGGACTGGTCGGGCCGCTGCACCTGGGAGGGAGAATGGCGGGACGCGGTGATGCGTTCGCTGGTCACGCTCAAAGCGCTGACCTACAGCCCGACCGGCGGGATCACCGCCGCGGCGACGACCTCGCTTCCAGAGTATCTCGGCGGGAACCGGAACTGGGATTACCGCCTGTGCTGGCTGCGGGATGCCGCTTTCACCCTGCACACACTGGTGAGCAACGGATTCACTGAAGAGGCCTGCCAGTGGAGAGACTGGCTGCTGCGGGCAGTGGCCGGCCAGCCGGATATGGTGCAGCCGGTGTACGGGCTGGCGGGAGAGCGGCGGCTGATGGAACTCGAATTGCCCTGGCTGCCGGGGTATGAGAATTCCCAGCCGGTGCGCACCGGGAATAACGCGTGGCAGCAGAAGCAGAATGACGTTTACGGCGAGATCATGGATGCTCTGCACAAGGCCCGCAGCATGGGCCTGGCCGCGGACGGGAATGCGTGGTCTCTGCAGAAGAAGCTGCTGGCCGATCTGGAGCAGTTCTGGGATGAGCCGGACGAGGGAGTGTGGGAGATTCGGGCCGAGCCCCAGCCCTTTACCTATTCCCGGGTGATGGCCTGGGTAGCGTTTGACCGGGCAGTAAGAGCCGTGGAGGACTTTGGCCTCGACGGGCCGGTGGAACACTGGCGGTCGCTGCGGGATCTGATCCACGAGACGGTCTGCAGCACCTCGTACTCCGCAGAGAAAAACGCGTTCACACAGGCGGCCGGTTCCGACCAGCTCGATGCCAGCCTGCTGGTGCTGCCGCTGACGGGCTTTCTGCCGGCGACGGATCCGCGTGTTCTGGGGACCGTGGCTGCCGTGGAACGGGAACTGCTGGTGGACGGATACGTGCTGCGGTACGACACCCGTTCCAGCGTGGACGGCCTGCCTCCCGGGGAAGGCGTGTTCCTGATGTGCACCTTCTGGCTGGTCGACAACTACGCCCTGCAGGGCCGGATTGCCGAAGCCGAGCAACTGTTCGAACGGTTGCTGGCGGTGCGAAATGATGTGGGACTGCTGGCGGAAGAATACGATCCCCGGGCCAGCCGGCTGCTGGGCAACTTTCCGCAGGCATTTTCGCACGTGTCGCTGGTGAACAGTGCGATGAACCTCCGCCAGGCCAGAGAATCCCAGCGGGCCAGCGAGTCACCAGAATAAGCAGATGAAGCAGAGCGGCCACTCAACCGGAAGTGGCGGGGCGGCCACTCTGGCGACGTAGATGCTGCAGGCCGGCGTGAATTTCGCGTCGCAGGGCCCGCAGTGTGACGGGCTGCACGACGAGACGCGTCGTTTCTCCGGCCGGCAGGGTTTTCTTCAGCCGGGCCTGGCTCTCCGCCAGAACGCCCACCACCACCAGCGGCGTTTTCTCCGCCTGCTGCGCTGCCGTCTGATACCCGCGGGCCAGCTCGCTGCCGAGGGAATCGCCCATCAGCAGCAGGCAGTCTGGCGGGTTGTTCTCCAGACGGGCGAGGGCACGGTCGAGGTTGGCCAGCACGAGAACACGGTATCCGTGCTTCGTCAGGTAGTCCCGCAGAGCATCCTGGTGACGCATGCGGTTCTCCACGCACAGCACCGTCTGCTGGGCTGGTTTCCCGTCATTCGCTCTGGAAGCGGCAGCCCCGGTGCGAACCGGGCCATTTGCCTGCTGTGCCGGCTGGGGAGTTCCGATGGAATCGGTCGAGGCGAGGGTCCCGTCCGCCAGGGCGGCTTCCAGGGGAGTCAGTGCGGCAACCAGCTCCGTGGCTGACTGATACCGTTTATTCGGGTCGATCTGCAGCAGCTTTTCGACGCACTGCACAACTTCCTGGGGGATGTCCTGGGCGATGGTTCTCAGCGGGCGAACAGAGCTGTAGCGGTTGATGTTGCTGCGTTCATCCCGGCTGCGAGTGGGCTCCCAGGCGGGCCGGCCCGACAGCAGTTCGTAGAAGATCGCTCCCAGGAAAAACAGATCCGAACGCGGATCGTTCGTACTGACTTTCGTATATTTCTCCAGGGCCGCGTATTCCAGTGCCCGCGCCTGATCGTCGCTTCCCGAGTCCGCCTCGTCGCGGCCAGCCAGTCCGAAGTCGGCCAGACGGGCCACACCGTCGATACTGAGCAGGACGTTGGTCATTTTCATGTCGCGGTGCGTCGCCCCGCGGCTGATGGCGTATTCCAGGCCGCGAGCCATGTGCAGGGTGTACCGCACCGCTTCTTCGGCGGAGAGACGACGACGGATGCTGATGAAATCCCGCAGGTTTCCGCCTTCGACGAAATCCATCGAGAAGTAGTGCCAGTCACCCTGACTGCCGACATCATAAATCGGCACGATATTCGGGTGCCGCAGCTTCATGCACAGTTCGGCTTCCCGGCGGAACTCAGCCACGGCTTTCGGGTCTCTGGCCCAGCGTTCCCGCAGAACCTTGAGGCCGACCATCTTTCCCGTGGTGACCGAACAGGCCCGCCAGACACGGGCGAAGCTACCGGAAGCATTCTTGTACAGCAGCTTGTAATCGCCGAGAACCAGGGAGTCCGTCTGACCTTTCTGCAGCTGGCTCACCTGCCAGGGAGTCAGATGGTGAGCATTGCCCAGCACATCCAGCAGGTCAGCAGGAGAATGGGAACCCCGGGGCATCAGCGGCAGGCAGTCGTCCACCTGCTGTGGTTCGACGAGCCGCAGACGAACGAGCACGCTTGTCAACTCGTCCAGTGTTTTGAATGCCATCCGCAGTTCCGGGAATCGCTACTGTTCGAAAGCCGACAGGCCACCTGTGAGTCGTTCGAACCGGAAAATGTGTATCGGGCTGGTTGATCCCTGAGCAGGACGGAATCTCGAACAGGCCGCGAGCCCGAGGGGGAACCGCGTCGTTCGTAACGCCTGGAGTACCTGTTCCAGCAGATACCGCCGATGACCCTGGCCGCCGAAAGAATCAGCGCCTGAAGAAACCCAGGTCCTGTGTTGCTGGAAACCGGGCCAGGACAGATCGGCCTGGCTGGAACCCAGTCTGGCGCTCAGAGAACAATCGAGCCCCGTCCTGCCGGAGGGAAGCCGGCCGGTACCCGCTCACTGTCGGCGGGGTATTACGGGCCCGCAACGTGCCGTGGCTGGCGAACTTCAGTTTTCAGTGACCGGACAGATCCGGGAGTCAGGGAAAACCACTGCTGACTCTCGATGTTAGCATGCCACTCGACTGTGGAGAAGCGATCGCGTGGCTTCGGCTGTCGGTCGAACCTCATCCTGTCGGAAGATTCGCCAGTGCCATACTAATACCCATAACCCGCGGGAACTGGACAGGAAACAGGGCCGGAGTTGACAGGCCTTTGATTCCTGGCCAGGTTCAAGGGCTGTCTGGCGGCAGAAGGCTGCACGAATCTGCGGAACGATCTGCCGGTGCATGCCGGCTTGCAAAATTGCAGCATCGTGTGCCATTCCGCCGCTCAGCTCAGACAGGAACGAATATCCCCTGCTCTTCGTGGTCCTTCCCGGCTGGCGGTTGCCTGAATCGGCCGGCCTGATGGAGACTCTGCCCATGCCTTCCCGCCGAATCCGAAACACTGGCCGCACTGCTGTCTGTCGGCTGGCCCTGTTCTGTGGAATTGCCGCCAGCCTGCTGAATCATTCCTCAGCTGCTGCTGCGGGCAAATACAATCCCGAACTGGAAATCGGTTCGGCGGCTCCGGCGTGGGCTGATCTGCCGGGAACGGATGATAAAAAACATTCTCTGGAGCAGCTCAAGGGGAAAAAGGCCGTGATCGTGGTCTTTACCTGTTGCAGCTGCCCGTATTCCGTGGATTATGAGGCGCGGCTGGTGGCACTGGCCGGCCGCTGGCTGAAGAAGGATTCTCCCGTGGCCCTGGTGGCCATCAATGTGAATAAAGTGGAGGAAGACCGACTGCCCGCCATGAAAAAGCGGGCGGAAGAGCAGGGGTTTCGTTTCCCGTGGTTGTACGATGAAACACAGGACATTGCCCGGAAATTTGGGGCCACCTGGACACCGGAATGCTTCGTACTCGATGCGGAGCGGCGCGTGGTTTACATGGGAGCCCTGGACGACAACCCGGATGCCACCAAAGCGAAGGTGAATTATGTCGATCGGGCGGTGGAGGCTGTTCTCGCGGGCAGTGCCGTTGAAGTGACCGAAACGCCTGCCATCGGCTGCCGGATTCGCTACGAACGCAAACGCCGCCGACGCCCGAAAACAGACAACTGATCCGGGCAGGCACTTGCCGGCATGGTCTGCCTGGCCCGCACAGCCGTCAGGCCTGTTATTTCCCGCAGCACGTTGCATTACTTCAACCGGGAATGCTGCATTTCGGCATCCTCCCTCCCTGCCTGCAATCTATGCTGAAACAGTAGCCGATTCAGCAGGGCTGGAGGGAGAATGCAGCATGCCGGTATCAGTTCGCGATCTGATGAGTCCGCTGCCGGCAGTCGTCGGCCCGGAGACCTCTCTGTCTGAAGCGGCGGAACTGATTTGGAAACATCGCCTGTCGGATCTGTATGTGACCGGCAGCAGCGGGTGCCTGCTGGGCGTGCTGCCTGACTACAGTGTGCTGAAGCTGAGCCTGACCGATCCGGAACTGCCGGGTTGCGTCGCCAGTCTGATGAGCTGCCAGGTGGCCTCAGTGGCCAGCTGCCAGTCTGCCGTGGAAGTTGCGCTGCGTTTTCGCGATGCGGTGGTCCGCAGTATTCCCGTGCTGGAAGGGAACCGGCTGGTGGGAATGGTGACCCGGGCCGAACTGCTGCCGCACCTGATTGCCTCCAGTGCAAACTCCAGCTCCGGCAGGGGTTCCGCACCAGCCAGGCGATCCCGTCCCCCCCATTTCAGCGAGCACCGGCTGAAGGCGTGGCTCTGAGAGACTGCGGGCTGACCGGTTGCCCGCGGCGCCGCTCCCATGCACGCTGTTTCATGCGGATCCACGCGGCTTCAAGCGGTGTGAGACCGACGACGATCTGCGGTGCGTGCCTTTGAAGTTCCGATATATATCGGTCGGGTCGCAATGCGGGCCTCCGCACGGCATGATGCTGCAGATGTTCGGTTACATCGATCGAACAGTCCTTTTTGTTTCCGCATGCCGTTCCCGCAGCATCCGGGCCGGTCTCCGGGCAGCCCGCTTCGCTCCGCAGACTCGCCGGGGCCCTCTGGAGTCTTTCGTGCTTTCGTCCGCTGAAACAGATGCGGTTCAGGTCAGCCTGCTCGTCAGTCTGACGGCAGTCGCGTGCAGCCTGCCGGCGGGGATCGTCATGGGCTGGGTGCTGGCCCGAAAGCAGTTTCACGGGAAGATTCTGCTGGAAACGCTGATCAATCTGCCGCTGGTGCTGCCGCCGGTGGTCACCGGGTACCTGCTGCTGGTGTCCTGCGGGCGAACGGGCACGATTGGCCGCTTCCTGGAGTCACAGTTCGGGCTGCGGCTGGTATTCGACTGGAAAGGGGCAGCCCTCGCCGCAGCTGTGATTTCCTTCCCGCTGATGGTGCGGGCGATACGTATCGCCTTCAGCAGTGTGGATGTCCGCCTGGAGCAGACGGCCCGCACTTTGGGAGCCGGCCGCCTGGACACGTTTCTGACGGTGACGTTACCGCTGGCCTGGCATGGTATTATTGCCGGCAGTGTGCTGGCCTTTGCCCGCAGCCTCGGCGAATTCGGGGCCACCGTGATGATTGCCGGCAGTATTCCCGGGGAAACGCGCACGATTCCGCTGTTCATTTACAGCCTGCTGGAAACGCCCGGGGGAATGGTGGCCGCCCGGAAGA
>JAGQPV010001028.1 GCA_020426545.1 Planctomycetaceae bacterium | reverse complement strand
TGGTCGATGCCCATCAGATGCAGAATGGTGGCGTGCAGGTCGTGCACGTGAGTCCGCTTTTCGACCGCGGCGAAACCGAATTCGTCGGTGGCCCCATAGGTCATTCCGCCTTTGACTCCACCACCCGCCATCCACACGGAAAAACCGTGGTTATTGTGGTCGCGGCCTTTGGAGCCCTCCGAAGTGGGCGTGCGGCCGAACTCGCCGCCCCACAGAATCAGCGTGTCGTCCAGCATGCCGCGGGATTTCAGATCGTGGAGCAGGGCGGCAATCGGCTGATCGCAGTCGCGGGCTTTGTTGGCATGGGCGGCAATATCGCCGTGGTCATCCCATGGCTGGCCATTCCCATAGAAGACCTGCGTCATGCGGACGCCCCGCTCAGCCAGCCGCCGCGCCACGAGGCACGCATCGGCAAAGTGACCCGTGCCGTACAGCTTGCGGGTGGCTTCCGATTCCTGGCTCAGGTCGAACACTTCCTGGGCTTCGGTCTGCATGCGGAAAGCCATTTCCATCGACTGAATCCGGGCTTCCAGCTGGGGATCGCCACCCCGTCCGTCGCGGTGCAGGCTGTTCATGCGGCTGATCAGATCGAGCTGCCGCCGCTGGGCTCCCCGGGTCAGCACATCATTATTGATGTTCTCCATCACGTTCTTCGGATCGAGCTTGCTGTTGTTGATGTGGCAGCCCTGATAAATGCCCGGCAGGAAGCTGTTGCTCCACAACTGCGGCCCCACCACCGGCTTGCCCGGGCACAACACCACAAACCCCGGCAGGTTCTGGTTCTCGCTGCCCAGTCCGTAGCTCAGCCAGGAACCCATGCTGGGCCGGGTGGGCTGTGTTTCGCCGGAATTCATCATCAGCAGCGACGGCTCGTGGTTGGGCACATTCGTGTGCATCGACCGCAGGACACAGATGTCGTCGATGCACTTGCCGACTTCCGGGAAGATCTCGCTGACCTCAATCCCCGATTCCCCGCAGCGATTAAACTTGAACGGCGACTTCATCAGCCCGCCGGTGCGGCGTTCTGTTTTCAGCTCGGCAGCGGGCGGTTTCTGCCCGTTGTAGCGGGTCAGCATGGGCTTCGGGTCGAACGTATCGACCTGCGACGGCCCGCCGTTCATGAACAGATGGATGACCCGCTTCGCCCGCGCCGGGAAATGCGGCTCGCGGGCAGCCAGCGGGTTGGCGGCTGCCCCTTTGGAAGCGGCGGCCAGCAGCCTTTCGTCCGACAGAATGCCGGCCAGGCCCAGGGCGCCCAGGCCGGTTCCCATGCGGTTCAGCATCGCGCGGCGGGAGAACGAACGATCCGGCCAGCCGGCCCCGGGAAGGTGAGAGTCTGTCATGGCAGCGTCTTTCCGAATGAAC
>JAGQPV010001027.1 GCA_020426545.1 Planctomycetaceae bacterium | reverse complement strand
CCGGCATCCGGCTGCCCGCGCCCGTGCTGCGGCCGGGACAGCTGCGACGTGAGCTGTGGCTGTGGGCGCACGGTGGTGCGGCCTCCGGCTGAAAACTACCGGGGGCAGTGGCCGGGATTTCAAAGTCAGGGACGAGCACAGCAGAGGTGTTGCCAGGGACGAACCGCAGCCGCATCCTGCCGCCGACCTGGCTACTGAGATTTGCGTTCCTGCTTCTTCAGTGCATGCTGCAGGCGGCCGGCGGGAATGGGGAACAGGTTTCGCCGCGTCCATTCGTCCTCGAACAGAAACCGTCCCCAGTATCCGTCGAGCAGGCGGCGGCTGTCGGCGTACCGCCGGTCCTCCAGTGCCAGCGAGGCGGCGGAGTAGGTCTTCGTCAGCTGACGGAGATCCTCGGCCGTGGCCAGTCCCAGCCGGGCGGAAACATCGTCGATCCACAGGCGGCCCGGTCCGGCACATTCAATGCGAATGCGGGTATCGGCCAGCATGCGGGAGGGCACTTCATGCACCCGCAGGGAGTACCGCCGCCAGGTCTGGTCGATCAGCAGCAGGGCCGACTGTTCCTGCAGTACACCGTCCACCGCGCCTGTCAGACTCAGCCGAGCGGGCGTGCCGGCCGCCGAACCTCGAAGCCAGACATCAATCGTCAGCATCCGTGCCTGATCCAGCGGCAGAGGCGCACTGACGGCTGCCGTCCCGTCGGCCGTGCGTTCCAGTCTCAGGGAGTGACGTCCGGAACGCGGTTCCACGGGATCGAGCAGCCAGCTGCCCGTGCCGGCGGTGGTCACCGTCCAGCCGGCGGGCTGCAGCGGGTCGCCTGCTGTTCCCTGTTCAAACCCGGGTGAAGGCAGCGAAGCGATTCCGGATTCCTGCTGGTCGCGGACGATGTGAATTCCTTCATCCAGCCGGCGAAGCTGCCGGCGGAGCCGGGCAATAGATTCCGCGGGCAGCAGAGCAGTGGCTTCCATTACCCGGGCGGATGGATCGTCGATGCTCCAGGCCAGCAGGCTATAGGGTTCCAGCTGAAATTCCAGTCGACTGGTCGCGGCAGGCTGCGGTCTGGCTCCCGGCTCTGTCGATTCCGCAGGAGCAACCGCCACCAGACGTTCCGCCGTTCCGGCGGGAAGGCGGCGAACGGACGTGGCCGGCGAGGTATTGAACTGCAGACGGACCTGAACGGCCTCGTCCGATTCATTCACAGCATACAGCCAGGTTTTCCCTTCGTGCCGGGCCAGCCGGACAACGGCCGGCTGCGGCTGGGGCACATCGGGAGCATGGAATGGTACAGCCGGCAGGCTGCGGAATGTTTCGCGAAACGGCTGCAGCTGGAGCTGCTGGCCGGGCGGAACCAGCCAGGAACCTTCAA
>JAGQPV010001026.1 GCA_020426545.1 Planctomycetaceae bacterium | reverse complement strand
AGTCTATTACCGGTTCCTGCCGCTGTACCAGAATGGCGGCCGCTACGATGAAGACCCCGAAGGCTGAGCAGTTTCGCTCCGTGCCCGCTGCAAGGGCAGGCGGGAACAGCACAGTTTCAGCACCTGCCAGAGACACACGGAACAGCGGGAACTCGTCTGGTGCTCAGTTCGCTGCAGCCCGGTTCCGCAGCTGGCTGACATCGATCACAGACCATGGAAGGCTGATATGATCATTCTGAATATGGGCATCCCGCGTTCGGGAACCGTGTGGGCCTTCAATGTGTTCCGCGAATTCTGGACCAGGGAACAGCTCGACTTCCGCACGGCAAGCCCCAACCGGCCGCAGGAAGTGGATGAGGCCGTGCAGGGTCTCCGTCCGACGGAAGAACATGTCATCCTGCATTTTCATGATGTGACTCCCGCGGTCGTGCAGTTGGCCGGCCAGCCGGATGTCCGCAGTTTCTTTAATTTTCGGGATCCCCGGGATGTGGTGGTCTCGCAGATGAACCTGCACGACATCGGCTTTGAGGATGCCGTACAGATGACCGTCACCGGGTTTCAGTCGTTAAAAACGGTGGCCCGTTTTCCGGGACTGATGCTGATTCCGTATGTCGATATCACCGAGCATGCGGAACCGCTCATCTTTCAGATGGGTACCCGCCTGGGCCTGCTGCCGAAGCGGTCCACCGTGCAGGAAATCGCCCGCGAAACGAGCGCGGAACGGCACCGATCGCTGATGCCGACAGCTCCTCCCGACGCCCCGGCATTGCCGGAGACCGCCGCTTCTTCGTCTCTGGACGTTTCGTCGTCTCAGGAGAAAACCAGCCTCACCGAAGACGGCATCGCCCCGCACCTGGCGACGGAACCCGCTGTGGAAACGGTCCGCAGCGGCTGGCGGGATATCCGCATGGACCGCACACACCTGCTGACCGACCGGCACATTCAGTCCGGTCGCTCCGGTCGCTGGAGAACAGAGTTGAGCCAGCCACAGCAGCAGGCGGTGTGCGAGCGATTTGCTCCGGTGATTGATCTGTTCGGCATGCCCGACTGATTCCGGGGTCTCTCAAGCCCGGGCTCTCCCGGCTGCCGGCAGAGATCGCAGTCGATTGTTGACTTTTCGCGTCCAGATGTGCAGGGTAGTGAACCGCACCCGGCGACTGGGCGAACATTCCGTTCCGATTCCGGATCACCTGGTTTTTCCAGGCGGCCTCCATCCGAGGCCGCAGCCGGACTGCTTCCGCGGAACCGTGTGCGGACTGTATTCAACACCGACCAGCAACTACTGCGAAAAGGAGCCGTCATGGGGCGCCCCGTGACTCTGTTCACCGGACAATGGGCCGATCTGTCCCTCGAGGATCTCTGCAGCAAGGC
>JAGQPV010001025.1 GCA_020426545.1 Planctomycetaceae bacterium | reverse complement strand
CACGTCTTATGTCGCCGACCCGAAACTGTCGACCACCGGATGGACAACCGCGCGGCTGACAGCCGGCGGAGTCACCCTGACGACGCACACCACCGATGCGAAACACCCCTGGAACGGGGAAGCGGAAACGCTGAAGTGGCGGGCCGGCTGACTTCAGCGAAGCAGACTTCAGGGAGCTTTCGTCAGCTGGCTGCTGACGGCCCTGGCAACCTGCCTGCCCAGCAGTTCGCGGGCGGGCGCGGTCAGGTGAACGCCGTCTTTGCCGATCAGCATTTCGGTCGTCTCCGGCGAAGCGGGGGTTGAAAGTGCACCGTAGAGATCGTTCACGGGCACTTTCAGCTCGGCCATGACTTTCCGGGCGATCGTGTTGTACTGCTGCACGCTGGCTCCCAGCAGTTCGTAGTCGCGGCCCTGCCTGGCAGCGGCGGCCCGGTCATCGAGGATGGGTGTGGTCGTGGCGAAAATCACCACGGCTTCGGTGTTCTCGCGAATGCGTTCCACAATCTGCCGCAGGTTGGCCTCATACTGTTCCGGCGAAACCTGAAACCGGCCCGTCCCGCTGAATTTCTTCGTGTCGTGAATCCCGCAGTTGAAATGCACGATGGCCGGTTTCTCGCGAAGCACCCACTGCTCGAGATTCTTCAGAACGTTGCTGCTGTCGCCACCGTTTGGTTTCGGGCTGACGACCACGGCGCGGCCTTCCAGCTGCTGCGTGACGATGGGGGCATAACTCAGGCGGATCGAATCGCCCACCAGCACGACTTTCGGCAGCGTGGCTGTGGCTGCTTCCTCATTCGGGGACTGACCGAAGGCGGCTGTCTGCGCGAGTACACACAGTACGGCAATGGCTGGGAAGAATCGGCTCATGAATCGGCTGCTCCTGGCTGGATTGCTGGTGGCCTGAAGGGCCCCTGTCCGGACTGGTCTCAAGGTGTGTTTCAGTCTAACGGAATATCCGGCGGCCGGGCATAATGTCACCTGCTTCGCAGCAGGCAGCACCATGCTGGCTACTGATGAAGCCAGGGGAGAACACGATTATGACGCGAAGTGCGCGGTGGCTCGGGCTGGTGGTGTTTCTCGTCATCTGCCTGGCCGCGGGTGGCCTGGGCGCGATTGCGACCACTCCCGAAATCGCAGGCTGGTACCAGACTCTGGAGAAGCCCTCGTGGAATCCGCCGGCCGGTGTTTTCGGCCCGGTGTGGACGACGCTGTACCTGATGATGGGCGTCGCCGCCTGGTCTGTCTGGAGGCCGGCCGGTCTCAAGGCGGCTGCCCGGCCGCTGACGATTTTCGGGGTGCAGCTGGGGCTGAATGTCGCCTGGTCGTGGATCTTCTTCGGTCTGCACCAGCCCGGCTGGGCGTTCGTGGAAAT
>JAGQPV010001024.1 GCA_020426545.1 Planctomycetaceae bacterium | reverse complement strand
GCCGCCGGTAACCGTTTCCACTCCGGGCGCCGCCGCCCGGGCTGCGTACACCCGTCCATTTTCATCAAACAGCAGGGCCACATTCAGGTGCCACCGGCTTCTGTCCGGTCGCTCCCACAGGTCGCAGTACCAGATTCCCGGCCCGGCCCCCGCATTACCCCGCACACCGGCTTCCTCCAGTCGGCGGACAGCCTCCTCACGGGGAGTGCCTGGCGGAGCAATCCGCAGGATTTCTTCCCGCTGCTCCAGCAGCCCCAGGGGAGAATCCACAATGTTCGAGGCAAATGGTGCGCAGCCGCCAGCCAGCCCGAACACCAGCAACCCCGCCGCGCAGCAGCACACGGCGCACACACCCGACAGCCAGCCGCTCGCGACCAGTCTGTCCCACGGCAGGCCACCAGCGGCCGCCACGGACTGTCTCCGGGGGAATTCAGGCAGAAAATCCATCATGAAACAGTGGCAGGCAGAAGAGGCAGGGGAGGGAGAGCCCGGCCGCCCCGAAAACGGGCAGTAACGGGCAGTGCGGAAGGCAGCAGACTGCTGCGGGAAGGCGTGAACACGCGGACGCCTTCTATCGCGTCTCCCCGGGATCCGTCAAGACGAACCCGTCAGCAGCAAACCACGGCCAGCCGGCCGACCCGCGCCACACCGCTTCCTGTGAGGATCTGCTGAAGAATGCATCAGGCCGCTCGCAGCCCTTCCACCACCCAGGTAGGATGGTGAACTGGACAGGGCAGCCCATGTGCAGGCAGCCCCCCGTGCAGGTGCCTGCCTCAGGCTGTTCAGCTGCTGCCTCAACAGTCTGCTGAAATCAAACTCAACCAGAGAACACCGGGAACCTCCCTCATGCTGAGCAGAAACGCTTCACTCTCCGCCATGCTGCTGCTGGTGGCCGTCTGCGTCGCCAATGTGGTCATCGGCCAGCCTGAGCCCGCGACCGAACAGCCGCAGTTCGCCACAGGCACGGTATTCCACGATACAAACGCCAACGGCCAGCTCGATTCCGGCGAACCGCCCCTGGCGGATATCCGCGTTTCCAACGGCCGGGAGATCGTCCGCACAGACGAAAAAGGCCGTTACCGCCTGCCCGTCACCGACGACACCATCGTGTTCGTCATCAAACCGGGCGGCTGGCAGACACCATACGACGAATTCAACCGTCCCCGGTTTTACTACATCCACAAGCCGAACGGCTCGCCCCAGCTGAAGTACCCCGGTGTCGAACCGACCGGCCCGCTGCCCGAGTCGATCAACTTCGCCCTCACCCCGCACAAAGAACCCGAAACATTCAGTGCCGTGCTGTTCGGCGACCCGCAGCCCCGCGACCAGAAGGAAGTCGACTACATCACCCACGATATCGTCGAGGCCGTCATCG
>JAGQPV010001023.1 GCA_020426545.1 Planctomycetaceae bacterium | reverse complement strand
GCAGCGCGAATGCCTGCCCCAGGGCAGCACGGTGACCCGGCACCAGTGAGTTCATGCGGTGCAGTTCTCAGGAATTCCGCCGGTCGCCCCGTGGGGCGGAACCTCGTGGCGGAAAGAAACCTTGTCGCTTCGGAAATGGCCGTCCTAAAATTTCATCAGTGCAGCAGATGAGTGACCGCACATAGCAGACAGTCAAAACCGAAATCACCAGCCTGCCACCTGCGGAAACAGATGACAGGCCACCAGGTGCAGACGGAGAAATCCAGAAAACACACTGTGCGGTGAACTGACAGAACACCGGGCAGATTCCCAGTCCACTATCTTGCCGCATCCGCCGGAACTGAAGGAGTTCCGGGCGCGTGCGACGTGAGCCATGCCTGTTACAGCAGGAGGAAGACCAATGAAGACGCTGACATTAATTGCCGCACTGGTGGCCGGCACAGCCTTTCTGAGCACACCCGACACGGCCGAAGCACGTGGCTGGCGGGGGCACGGGGGCCACCATCATCACGGGTGGCATGGACACCACGGCCACAGGCACTACGGGCACCGCCATTATGGCGGAAACTATTACCGCGGATACTCCTATCCCCGGTATGGCCTGAGTCTGAACTTCGGCTATCCCAGCTACGGTTACTCGTACTACACGCCCCGTTATTACAGCTATCCGTCGTACGGTTACGGTGGCTATTACTACGGGTGGTGAGCCGGGAATGGCCTTCGAGTCGGACTGTTTCGTGCCCGATTCGCGTCAGCCTCAATTCGGCTGCTGCTGGCAGGAATGTACAACAGGCAAGGGAAAGCAGGCACTGAAAACCAGTGTAATTGGCGTCTGGCAGCAGCCACAGACCGTGGCGAAACGACGAACCGGCCTTACAGAATTCCCCCAGACTGCACAAGCGGGCTGGTGCAGAGGAACCAACAGGCAGAAGACACCTGCGGCAGGCGTTCTGTCGCGGTGAATGCAGGAGGCGGAGTGTGCCACGGGCCGGGGAAGCCAGCGGCGATGACGTCTGCCTGCGGGACGAGAAAGTCAGACTCGAGAGAGAGAAGACATGAAAACTTTCGCATTGATTGCAGCACTGACCGCCGGACTGACCTTCACCGGCATGTCCACCTCGGCGGAAGCCGGACATGGCCACAGCGGCTGGGGCGGTGGCTATCGCGGGCACAGCCATTCCGGGTATGGAAATCGTGGCTATGGAAACCGTGGATACGGTCACAGTGGCTACGGTTACCGCTCTTCCGGTCACCGTGGATACGGTAACAGCTTCTACTCCGGTTACGGGAACCGCGGGTACGGCTCGCACCACCGCTCCTACGGTTACAGCCCCAGCTACCGCAGCTACAGTGTGGGTTATGGCAGCTATGGCTG
>JAGQPV010001022.1 GCA_020426545.1 Planctomycetaceae bacterium | reverse complement strand
ACCCGCTGCCGCCCCCGCAGCGGTTCTCCCGGCAGGCCCTGCCGGGGCGAACCGGAACCCGCCGGCTGCTGGCCGCACGGCCCGGCTGATCGCACGAACGGCTGAACCCGAAAGCAGCCGGCCCGCCGCACCGCTGGCCCTGGTGACTTCGGTGGCGGTTCTGCTGCTGGCAGCCATCACGCTGAACTCCGTCCGGCACAGCCCGCCCGTCTCCCCAGGCCCTCAGCTGGCAGTCACTACGCCGGCCCCGCAGGAACAGCCCGAAGTCAGCCCGCCGCTCGCCAGTGACAGTGCCGCCAGAGTGCCGACATCACAGCCCGTTCCACTGGACCGTCTGGTGTGGAATGCCGGGAATGCGTGGGTCGGACTGACAGCTGCCACGATGACCCAGGTGACCACTTCAGCCCTGGCCACCACGGGAACGGGGCCTCGGTCGGAGTCCGTCGATACTGAAAATCCCGACGCCCACTGGCTGCGGGAACTGGAAGGCACTCTCGGGCCGGTGCGGGATGATCTTTCCCGCACGGTGGAGTTTCTGATGGAAACCCTCCCCCTGTCCGATGCTTCCACCATCTGAAAGCTCGAAGACGTACAGAGTACGCGTGCCGCTTTCCGCGGCCGGTGCAGGCAGCCCGGACCGCAATTCGTAACTGCTCAGAATGACCACGCACCGGGATGTCTGAACCGGCGTGAAACTGGCACCGGCGACAACAGCAGACGCAGAAGCAGGCGTCCCCGGAGCTTGAGACCGGCCTGTTCGACAGGACCGGTACAGACCCTGCAGGCGGTTTGTCTGCCCCATCCGGAATCTCAGCCTTGCCTGTTGATTTTCCGCAACCCGCAGACCGATGACTTCAGAGTGACGATGCGCCACCTGACGGGCCAGCAGCCGCGTATCCTCTCGAATCTGTGGCAGGAGCACAGATTCCTCTGCGACGGAGCGTTCGACCTGATCGACCCCTGGAAAGGTTCGAACGGCAATGGCGAATGATCTTTCGGAAGGCATTGAGATGACCGCGGAACGACGGCGGACAGGTCGTCGTTCGGCAGCAGAACGCCGATCGGCAACTGCCCCGGCCGAGGAAATCGGCCAGGAACGGCGGCAGACCCCGCGCCGCAAAGTGGAGCGACGGCGCCAGATTGACCCCACCACCTGCGAAAGGGACTACTCCGACAGCGAAATCGAGTTCATGCGGGCGATGGACGAGTACAAGCGCCGGTCGGGGCGGCAGTTTCCCACCTGGAGCGAAGTCCTCGAAGTGATGTTTTCCCTCGGCTACCGCAAAGTGGCAGAGCCCACGGAACTGAAAGCGGAAGAACCGCGGAAGTAGTTCCCGGCCTGCGACAGACGGGAACCAGCCGCGACCCGCAGAACCGCACGATATTCCCGCG
>JAGQPV010001021.1 GCA_020426545.1 Planctomycetaceae bacterium | reverse complement strand
GAACCGGCGGAAGCTCACGTTATTGCGGGTGACGTTCTGTTCTTCGGTCACCTCAAAGCCCTGCCGCTCGAAGAAGGGGCGGGCCACCAGGCTGGCTTCGGTGAACAGTTCTGTCGCCCCGGCTTCGGCGAGCGCCGCTTCGGCCGCGTGGTACAGCCGGGAGGCAACACCCGTGCGGGTGGAACCGGGGGCTGTATATAACAGGTCGATGTGACCATCATCCTCATACGACAGAAAGCCCGCCAGCCGGCCATTCTCTTCAGCCACCAGGGTCTGCAGCGGGGCCAGCCGTTCCTGCCATATATTGAGTTTCGGCGGCTGGGGAGCCCAGGCGGTCCGCTGTGTTTCGTCGTAGTGACTGGCCGCCACCTGATGCACGGACGCTGTAAACAGCTGCGCCACGGCTTCGAGGTCGGCTGGTGTATAAGGCCGGATGATCACGGAGGAAATCTCCTGCAGCAGCAGGGGGCGATGCGTCCGGGACAGCCCGACCTGCCGACGGGATCACCACGCCCTGCCTCACGTCAGGGCGTGCCACCCGACATTGCATCACTCAGAATTCGCCAACGACGTTATTGTCGTCGTACAGGCCGAGGTTCTGCCAGGTCTGCAGGTTGATGTTCTCGCTGATAAACCGGACGGCCCCGTCCATCAGCAGGGAATGCACTCCGCCCTCGTGCCGGCTGCGGGCCGCCATTCGCATGGCGCGGGTCGCATGATTGGTATAGGCCCCCGTGCAGGGAGCGGCCGGGTCGGTATTATCGCAGCGGTCGGTGCGGATTTCGTCGGGAATGCTGGTGTTGGGTGTCCAGTCGTGCTGGTAGAACGGACCTTCGGCATAACACCACACGCCCCGCATGTCGTTGTCGGTTCCGGCTACGGTGATGATTTCCGAGAGGCCGATGGTGACGGAGGTGCCATCGGTGATGTCGCGAATGCGGGTCTTACTCTGCTGGTAAAACACGCCGACATTATGCGTGGGGACCGTTTCCTTCCGCACGATGCCCACGCCCGTGTTGGCCAGATAATTAATCCGGGCGTAGCAGGTCCAGTTGTTATTGGCCGGGGTATCTGAGGGGCACAGCAGGGCCGGCAGCTGGGTTCCCATGACGGAGCCGTTATAGGTGCAGCCCCCCGTGTAATGGTTGGTATTCAGCTGGTTATACAGCGGGCCCTGATCGATATAAGGCAGCAGATGGAACGGCCAGGTCCACTGTTCGCCCAGATCGGCCTGCTGAATCACACCGGGCGGGAACGTGAGGTGGGAGTTGTGGTAGTTGTGCAGTGCCAGGCCCAGCTGCTTGAGATTGTTGCGGCACTGAGTCCTTCGGGCGGCTTCCCGCGCCTGCTGCACCGCCGGCAGCAGCAGAGCGATCAGAATGGCGATGATGGCGATTACCAC
>JAGQPV010001020.1 GCA_020426545.1 Planctomycetaceae bacterium | reverse complement strand
CTCAGCTTTCCTGCGCGGCAAGCTACCGTAAGAAATGCCCCTACCGCGGGAAGAAGCATATGGCCTGCCTGGAAGAACTCTCCACTGACCGGGTGTGGGAGGGAATGCAGCAGCTGGTGCAGCGGCACCGCAGCAATCGCAGCGCCGCCTGACCGGCCGCACCCTGCCGCCACTTCTCCCGCGTTTCTGGCTGCAGCGTTTCTGCCTGCAGCGTCACGGCCGTCCCGCCGCCTTCGGTCGAGGTGACACCGCAACGGGGTGGACGCACCACGGTTGCTCTCTTTTGACTGCAGCCTCCGCACCTGATCTGATCTGACTGCCGGAACTCGTCGTCGTCTGGCTTCCTGTGCTCAGGGAACGGGCTGTCGGCCTCGCAGGTTGCAGGCGGCTCATTCTGGCTCAGGGAACCCCCCAGGCAGGGCATTTCCCGCGGCTTATCCTTCACGTGTGCGGCAGCGCGGCTCCCCGGGAATCTGCCACCGCAGGCAGTCCACGCACTCAACCGTGCCAGAGTGAACAGCCCCGAAGATGTCGGGGGGCTTCCCACCGCGTCCCGGTTGAAGAAATGCGGTCCTGCGAACTCCTCCACGGAAATTTCTGATAAACCAAACAATTTATTGCACATTGAGACACTACCCGTTAATCTCATTTTCACATCTCAACTACTGCATTCTGCAGTGAAGCAGGCGTCAATCTAATACGTCAAGAGCTGGAGGTTTCTCGATGCCCTCCCGAGCGCTGATGGTTTGTCTGTTCATCTCTCTGGTCGGAAGCACGGCAGCGGCAGCTCCCCCGCCGGAACTGCTGGAAGTGCTTCAACAGCGACAGAACCTGGTGCGGAACATGACGGCGCATCTGGAGCTGAAGCTCTCGATGTCCGCTCATACGGCAACTCAGTGGGAAAAAATATCCACCACGGCCGACGAAGGAGCCGAACCAGCCAGCGGGCAACCTTCGCTGGAAATGCAGTTAACCTGCGATCCGCAGCGGTATCATCTTCAGGTTGATGGCCTGTCTCCCAATTTCAGTTCGCACCGATTCGAACAGACGACAGAGACCTACGCAGCCAACGGGTCAGATTACCGGTGGTTGAGGCGGCTGGCTCCCGATTACCACTTCAGGGCGCAGGGAGTCATTCTTTCAGAAGGGTCTGCCCTGGGCCGGCTTGAGCTGCAGCCGCTGATGTGGGGGCTGCAGCCGCTGCGGAACAGCAGCGACACCGCCGATCTGTCACAGTTACAACCCTCCCCGCTGAAACGTGCCGATGCCGGCGACTGCCTCGTTCTGATTGATCGAAACGGCCAGCGGGAATGGTGGTTCGACCCTGCCGCGGGTTACTCGATGGTCCGCTACATGCGGCGGAGGATGGAGCAGGAATCCCTGTGGGCGGATATCAGAATCCAGA
>JAGQPV010001019.1 GCA_020426545.1 Planctomycetaceae bacterium | reverse complement strand
AGGGAGGGACTGAGGGAGGGTCTCGACGTTCCACGTTCAGAAGCAGACTGCACCAGGTGTGCCACCGCCCGGCTTGCCCGGCAGTGCCTGTGATCAACCAGAAGATGGCCGGCACAGCCGGCCCTACCCTGAATCCTGAATCCTGAATCCCGATCACTGCCTATCCCATGGCCTGCAGCGAGTCTTCCATCACGTTCAGCACCTGGTCGATCTCTTCCGGCGTGTGGGCCAGCGAATACCCGTGATGGCAACTGCCGCCGCCGTAATCGTGGAAGTACACACCGCGGGACGTGGTCTGCCGGCAGAATTCAATCATCACCTGTTTGTCGTGGCACAGGCTCTCGCTGTAGCAGGTCACCGGCTCGCGGGTGCCGAAGATGATGCCGAACCGGCTGCCATGCTGCTGGAACCGCACCGGCACCGGGCTGCGGCTGGCGATATCCTCGAGGCCCGCTTCCAGCTGGCCGCCCAGCATGCCGATCTTCTCCCAGAACGCGGGCTGCTGAATCTGCTCGACAAAGGCCAGCCCGCCCAGGATCGACGGCAGCGGTGCATTGAACGTGCCCGAATGGGCCACGTCGCCGGTGGGCTTGAAGCCTTCCATCAGATCGGCCCGGCCACAGATGGCCGACAGCGGCATGCCCGCACCCAGCGACTTGCCGATCGTGCAGATGTCGGGCGTGACGCCAAAGTCCTTCTGCGCTCCGCCGGAACTCTGCTTGGCGAACGACTGAATCTCGTCGAAGAACAGAATCAGCCCGTACTCATCGGCCAGCTCGCGGGCTTTTTCCAGGAAGCCCGGCTGCGGCAGGATGCAGCCGCAGTTGAAGTCGACCGGCTCGATCAGAATCGTGCCGATCTCCTCGTGCTGCTCCCGCACAATGCGTTCCAGCGCTTCGATGTCGTTGTATTCCGCAGCGACAATCAGCTCGGCCATGGCCTCGGGAATACCGGCACTTTCCCGGTACGGGGGCTGCGCACCAATCTGATCAGCCGGAGGATGCCCGCCGATGTAGGTCAGCTCGTGATAACCGTGGAAATGTCCGTAAAACCGGAGAATCTTCTCCTTGCCCGTGGCAGCCCGGCACAGCCGCAGAGCATGCAAGGTGGCTTCCGAGCCCGAACCGGTGAACCGCACCCGCTCGGCACAGGGCACCAGCCGGCAGATGATTTCCGCCAGCTCAATGTGCAGCGGCGTATCGAGGCTGCACAACAGGCCCAGCTCCCAGGAACGCTCCAGCACCGTCTTCAGGCATTCGGGAGCGTGGCCCAGCAGCGTGGCTCCATGGCTCATCGACATGTCGAGGAACTCGCGGCCCTGAATATCGACGAAGCGGCTGCCCTTCGCCCGCGAAGCATACACCGGCCCGCCCCACGCCTGGTTGAAGCGGGTGCTGGAACACACTCC
>JAGQPV010000101.1 GCA_020426545.1 Planctomycetaceae bacterium | reverse complement strand
TCGACCAATGCTATTGGTGACGCTTTCAAGCTGATCCAGAGTGGCACGGCCGACGTGATGGTGACCGGCGGGAGCGAAGCTGCGGTAACGCCGATGGGTCTGTCCGGGTTCTCCCGGATGAACGCTCTGTCGACCCGGAATGAATCGCCCGAGCAGGCCAGCCGTCCGTTTGATCGCGGGCGGGATGGCTTCGTGCTGGCGGAAGGGGCCGGTGTGCTGGTGCTTGAGGAATACGAGCACGCGAAACAGCGCGACGCGCCCATTCTAGCCGAAGTGCTGGGTTACGGCATGTCGGCTGATGCTTCGCACATGACGGCTCCCGATCCCCTGGGGACCGGGGCAGCCCGCGCCATGATGAGCGCACTGAAAGACGCGAAACTCAATCCCGAACAGATTGAGTATGTGAACGCACACGGCACCAGCACTCCGCTGGGCGACGTGGCGGAAACAGCGGCCATTCGCTCCGTCTTCGGTTCGCACGCTTCCTCTCTGGCGGTCTCCAGCACGAAGAGCCAGATCGGCCATCTGCTGGGAGCTTCCGGCGGGGTGGAAACTATGGTCTGCGTGCTGGCTCTGCAGAATCAGGTGGCACCGCCGACGATCAATCTCGACGATCAGGATCCCAAATGCGATCTGGATTACGTCGCGAATGAAGCCCGGAGCATGCCCATTAACCTGGTGCTGAAGAATTCCTTCGGTTTCGGCGGACACAATGCCTGCCTGGTGCTGGGCCGGGTGGCCTGAGGCAGCAGGACAGGAACTGAGCAGCCCGGTGCCACTGGCCCCCCAGCCAGTGACAGCGGGATGAAACAGCTGTCATTTCAGATCCTCCGCAGACAGGCACTCCCGCGCAGTATGGCGGGGTTGCCTGCCGGCGACTGCCTGCCCGTCAGCTTCTGTCTGCCATCAGCTCCTGCAGGCTGACCGAACACGATTGCCACCACAGCATTCCACTGGCCGTTCCTCAGATGGCCGGTCCGCGGTTCCCCATCCCGGCCACTTCTGACCTCTCAATTCCCCGGTTCAGCCCACATTCCGCGCGGTTCCGCGTGGCATCTCCTCCTGTCTCAGATCGATCCTGCCCCCAACTGGTGGGGTTTCTACTCCGCTGCATCTGATTATGGCATTTTCGCCGATCTCCCGTGGCGTACTGTGCCGATAATTCCGATCAGAGGGATCATGCCGTTCGGTCAGAATCTCCGTCTTCACCCGTTTCGCGGGGGAGCCGGCCTGCCCGGGCAACTCATGACCCACTGGCTGCTGTCTGGCTGCTGCTCCGTCTCAGAAGCCTGAATCTGCCGGTTTTCACCTGTTGTCCCGCCCGGCACCGCCGCGTGCCGCGGGCGACCTGCGGGTGAACCCGATGGATCAGCCTCGCGAGTGAATGCCTGACAGCATCCGCGGACTCACTCCTCCGGTACGTCTCCGCTCATCTCTCACAACCCTCCGGATCTCAGACCTTCCCGCAGGACCGCACGGCTTGCCGCCGGAACCAGACGCGGACAGCAGGGCAGGGTGATCATCCGGGCCGGCACTCAGTGCAGAAACCGGCCAGTCAGCAATAAGGGAGTTCGGCCATGTCCCGTCTGAAACATACCGCCCGTGTCGTTTGCCTGTGTTCTCTCACCAGTCTGGTGCTCGTGGGCTGCCAGAACCTGAACAAGACCCAGAAAGGGGCCGCCCTGGGCACGGCGGCGGGTGCCGGTCTGGGTGCCATCATCGGACATCAGACAGGCAACCGCGATCTGGGTGCTCTGATTGGTGCCGGTGTGGGTGGTGTGGGCGGTGCTCTGGTGGGCAATGCTCAGGATGCCGCCGACGAACGCGATGCGGCCCTGGCTCATGCTCATCACACAAATATGAGCCGCCAGGCCGATGCCCGGGCCGTGACCAACCTGGATGTGATCCACATGGTGCAGAACAACGTGCCGGACCGCGTCATCATCGCCACGATCCAGAGCCGGGGTGGACGGTTTGACACCTCTCCGCAGGCCATTACCAGCCTGCACCAGTCCGGAGTCAGTGAACCTGTGATTCAGTCGATGCTCCGCTGACCGGCAGCTGCCCTGTGCGGTTCCGTCGGAGCTGCACCGTGACAGGTTGGTCTTGCAAACTTTGCGGAATTTCTCTCTGCTTTACCGGCGTGTTGATACCCGCTGGCCGGCCGGAAACTGCCGGGAATGTTCCGCCGGGGAGAACTGCCTGACGGATCCCGGAATGCAGCTGACGGCATGAGGCCCAGGCTGTCACGGGGAACAGACAGAGGCGGTGGAACAGAATGCCTGCCGGCAGATACGGAGCCGGCGGGGACGACGGATCTTCCCTGAATCGAAAGACGGGCCTGTCGCAGCTGCGGCTGAACAGCGCCTGCCCGAAGCAGACACCATGACAACAGACTCTTCGGCCCAGCGCCGCATTGTGATTACCGGCGTTGGCATTCTCAGTCCGCTCGGGATTGGGGCGGAGCCCTATCTGGAGGCCCTGCTTGCCGGGCGTTCGGGTGTGGGGCCGGTCGCCTTTCTGCCGCACAATGCGGCTCCGCACAGTGCCGGTGCCGAGGTCCGCGAGTTCGATGAATCCGTCGCGAAGAAGACCTACCTCAAGCCGTTGAGGAAAAGTCTGAAAGTCATGTGCCGTGAGATTCAGCTGGGGGTGGCTTCAGCCACTCTGGCGCTGGACCATGCGGGCGTTGATCCGACGACCCTCAACCGCGATCGCTTTGGCGTGGAATTCGGTGCCAACCTGATGTACAGCCCGCCGGAAGTGCTGGCGGATGGCTGCTGGGCCAGTTCCTCCGACGGTCCCGATGCGGGCCAGTTCAAGTTTGATCGGTGGGGGGCCAATGGCGGGAGTGAAGACCAGCCCACGGGAATGAGCCGCATGGAGCCACTGTGGCTGCTGAGGTACCTGCCCAATATGCCGGCCTGTCACATTGGTATTTTTGCCGACGCCCGCGGACCAAGTAACTCGATCACGCTCGATGAATGTTCGGGCAATCTGGCGGTGGGCGAGGCCCTGCGGATCATGCAGCGGGACCGGGCCGACATCATGATTGCCGGCACCACGGGAACCCGGCTGCACGCTCTCAAATCGATGCATGCCGCCCTGTGGGATGAACTGGCCGAGTCGAGCGATCCGCCGGAAACGTGGTGCCGCCCGTTCGATGTCTCCCGCATGGGAGAATGTGTGGGCGAAGGAGCCTGCTCGTTCATCCTGGAGGAACTGTCTCATGCGACCGACCGGGGAGCGACCATTCTGGGTGAGGTGCTCGGTGCGGGTTCGTCGTGCGTCTGCTCGCCGGACGGAACAGTCGACCGGGTGCAGGCCATGATGAACGCCATGAGGCAGGCCCTGCACAGTGCCGGTCTGACTCCAGCCGATATTGGTCATATCAATGCCAATGGCCTCGGGACCCGCACGCGGGATCTTGAGGAAGCCCGGGCGATTCATGCTCTGTTTGATGAATTCAGCCCGCAGATTCCCGTCACAGCGTTCAAGGGAGCACTGGGCAATTCCGGTTCCGGAACGGGAACGCAGGAACTGGCCGGTTCGCTGCTGGGGCTGTCGCGAGGTGTTGTGCCTCCCGCCTGCAATGTGACCCGTCCCGACCCCGAGTGCGGCCTGAATGTGGTCCACGGGGAACCGCTGTCGATTGAGAATCGGGTGTTGCTCAACCTGAATGTGACCCGCATCGGTCAGGCGAGCGCCCTGATTGTGCGGGCCGCCTGAGACGGTTCCCGCTGACGGGCTGAAACCACCGGGGACGAAACCGGCGGGGGACTGTCTGTTCGAAATACCGAGCGGTCGAAAGACCGGCTGGAGAACGACCTGTCAGGCGGTACAGCCGGCTGGCGGATTCAGATTTCCGATACGGTATCGGCATGGCCGAAGCCGTATCGGATTTTTTTTGCGCCGCCGCCTCCATGCTGACGCGCGGGCGAGACGCCGGCAGCCGCGATGCACGATGACGCGGTGCATCAGCCCAGGAAGGCTGCCAGGGAACTCAGCAGGCAGATTCCCAGCATGGCGAAGCACAGCAGCGTCAGAAACAGCACGGCGATGCCACGGGCAGCACGGGTGATGGGCTCGCCAGAGGGATCCATCCGGCCGGACCGCATTTCTCCCAGGTCTTCGTTCGCCATGACCCAGGCGGCGATGCTCAGCGGGAAACAGCCCATCCAGCCGAAAATGGACAGCACGAGCAGCAATCCTCCGCGGTGTGGCTTCAGGCCTCCGCGGGTCGCTTTGCCTGCCAGCTGTTCTCCACACCACGGGCACTGAGGCGTCCACTGTCGAACTTCCTCCCCGCACATGGGGCAGGGCCGGGTGGTGGTGCCCTGGTTGGGCTCGCGGGAAGGACCCGTCGAGCGGCTGCTGGTGGAAAACTCTTCCGTCTGGCTCTCGACGGCCGGTGCCGGCTCTTCCCACGCATCGCCTCCGGGCGGCGGGACGACCATCGGCGCGGCACAGTCCGGGCAGCTGGCAGACAGACCGGCTTTATCGTCGGTCGTGCGAAGCAGCCGTCCGCAGTCGGGGCAGTTGAACTCAATGACCATGAATCAGATAGATGCCGAGACAGAGCAGCAGGTGCGAAACAGACAGCAGCGAACTTGCAAGATACAGGAGCCACGGCCAAAGATACAGAGGAAACCCCTCTGGCCGGTGGCACGCCTTCGACGAGGCAGCCCCTCAGTCTGAGAGAACCGGGCCAGCTGATCCGAACCAGCTGAATGTTCTCCGGCGAACCGCCCAGCAGTACGAATGGACCGGACAGGACTCCGCCATGACCGCACGCCCAGCCAGCTCCGTTCCCCATCTGCCGCGAGAAGCTGCGCGGGCCGTGGATCAGTTCGGGACCTCGCTGACGGATCTCTCACGGACATCACCGGTGCTGGTTCTGTTTCTGCGTCACACGGGATGCACCTTCTGCCGGGAAGCCCTGGCGGAGCTGGCATCCCGCCGCGAAGCTCTGACTGAAGCGGGAATTGTGCCGGCCATCGTGCATCTGCAGACGGCAGACGAACCGGTGCGGGAGCTGCTGGAACGCTACGGCCTCGCCGATGTTTCCCGTTTCGGCGATCCACAGCAGGCGCTGTATGCGGCCTTCGGCCTGGCACGGGGCGGGCTGGGGAACATCCTGGGGCCGAAAGTCTGGTGGCGGGGTTTCGAAACGACCGTGCTGCGGGGACATCTGCCTGGGAAGCCGTCCGGAGATATCCGCCAGCTGCCCGGTGCCTTTCTGGTACACGACGGTCAGATTCTCGGCGAGTTCCGGGCGGAAACCTCCGCCGATGAAGTTCCGTGGGATGAACTCAGTTCCTGCAGTACCGGGCTCTGCCGCCCCCCGTCTGCCGGCGAAACGCCACCGGCCACGGGTGCGGAACCGTAACAGCCGCCGTTCAACGGACTCCTGGTGAATTGCATCAGTCCCGCAGTCGGCTATGCTGCCGGCTGTCCGCGGCGGCGGGGGCACCTCGGCTGACGGCTGTTCTCTGGATCCTGCCTGCCCTTCCGCGGGCCGTTTCTCATTGCACCAGACGGCGGGTTGTCTGCCACGGTTTCCTGCGAACTGGACTTCTGGAACCAACGGATGGACCGCGCCGTTTTCCGTCTGATTCTGCTGACGTCGCTGGCTCATGCGCTGGTGCATGTGCTGGAACTGGCGCTGCCCGGCGTGGAACAGCTGATCGGCGAGGAGTACGGTGTCGGCCGGGAGTGGACCGGCCTGCTGGGTACTGCCTGGCGAATGCCGTTTGGCATGGGAGCATTGCTGGCGGGCTGGCTGGCCGATCGGTATGGCTCCCGCCGGCTGCTGGTGATCTACCTGCTTGGTTCGGCCGTCACCTGTGCGATGGCTGCCTGGTCGACGTCGCTGGCGATGGTGTTCGTCAGCATGTTCAGCATGGGCTGTTTCGCCAGCATTTATCACCCGGCCGGGCTGTCGCTGATTTCCCGCGAAACCACAGCTGCCAACCGGGGTCAGGCTCTCGGCTGGCACGGCATTATCGGATCCATCGGCATCGCTTCAGCCCCGTTTCTGGCCGGCGTGTTCTTCAGCACGGGTCAGGTGACCTGGCGGCAGTATTACCTGGTGCTGGCCGTTCCGGCAGTCGGCCTGGCGGTGCTGCTGCACCGCACGCTGCGGGAGACGGATCGTCATACCGATGGCAGCCAGCAGGCACCGGCTGGCCAGCCAGCTTCAGCGGGCGGTGCCAGCCCCGACAAGCTGACCAACCCCGTGTCCGAGAAAAGGTGGCCCGCCTTTCTGGTGCTGGTCAGCGTGGGAGCGCTGTCCGGAATGATATACGGGGCCTTCATGCACTTTCTGCCCCGCTATCTGGATGGTTCCGGACTGCAGCTGCGGGGAGCCGCCCCGGCCGGGTTCCGTAACCTGCTGGCTGCGGTGGTGCTGGGTTGTGGCATCTTCGGCCAGGCGATCTCCGGCCGGCTGGCCCGGCCCGGGAGTCTGGAAAAACAGCTGGCGATCGTGCTGCTGGCGAATGTGCCCTGCCTGCTGTGGATGGCTGCGGCCGACGGATCCGCACGATTGTGGGCCACCTGCCTGCTGGCACTGGTCCACTTTATGAATCAGCCGCTGTACAACAGCCTGATCGCTCAACTGGTTCCCCGCCACCGCCGCAGCGTGGGCTACGGCTTCAGCAATATGGTCAGTTTCGGTCTGGGTGCCTTCGGTCCGGCCTGGGCGGGCTTTGCCGGCAGCAACGAAGTGGTTTACGGCGGACTGGCTGTGCAGGCGCTGGTGTCTTCCGGCCTGTGCCTGGTGCTGGCCCGCATGACGGGCCGGCTGACGGCCGACCTGGACTGAGCCGGTTTCGTCGTATGAGGCCAGCGACTGCCGGAATCCTTCAGCCACCGCTTTTCCGGCCCACCAGCACCGCTACCGGCATGCTCCAGATTTCCCGGCGGTCGTTCACCTCCAGGTGAAAACCGGCCTCTTCCAGCCGGCGGGCCGCATGAATCGGCTGGCAGTCAACGATGTGCGGAAAGTGCTGGTGCATCCAGCGGTAGGTTTTTTCCAGGACGCTTTCCCGTTCATCGCCTTCGACATGGGCCATGGACACAATGCCCAGCCGGCCACCGGGCTTCAGCACCCGCATGATTTCCGCGAGCACCAGGGGAATGTCTTCCAGCGGAAACAGCTCGAGGGTGAAGCTGGCAAAAGCCGCGTCGAACTGGTCATCGTCGAAGGGCAGATTGCGGGCATCCCCCGTGTGCAGGGTCACGCGGTCCTGCAGTCCGGCGTCATCCAGTTTCCGGTCGGTAATGCCCAGCATGCCTTCCGAGATGTCGATTCCATCGAGGTGGCCATCCGGACCGACCGCCCTCGCGAGGTTCAGCAGTGTGTTGCCCGTGCCAAAGCCCAGCTCAAGCACCTGCTCGCCCGCCTGCACAGCAAGGGCCTGCTCTCCCGCTTCGCGGGCCGCGTGCTCATTCGCGTCGGCAATCGCATCGTACGCCGAACTGATTCGATCGTAGAAGGCCTGGTTGTTGCCACGCTGTGCAGTATCCGTCGTGTCCATCATGCGGAGTTCCTTTACATCGCTGACTCACTTCACTTTCAGGCTGCCCCGGGGCCGCTTCCGGGCAGGCTGTGTGTCGATCTTCTGTACAGTCTGCTGAAAAAACTTCGGGACGGCTATGGTCTTGTCCGCGATTTCTCTGCTTTGGGAATCGGTCTGGCCGGCTGCCGATACTCCCTGATGAAAATACCTGATCAATTTGCCATGATCATAAATACGCAGATATTCCGCCCCGGCCCTGCCTTCGATTCGTCGGACGGACGCACCTGTATGGACCGGCTGACAGACAAACCCCACCTGCAGAATGCAAAGCCAGGCCGTACTCGCCACATACGGGTGAATGGACTTCCGAGGACCACACCATGCGGGGCCCACTGGTCCTCCGAACAGAATGCCGGTTCCAGATCACCAACCACATCGGAAAAGCATGTAAGGCCGGATGGGGCTTTCGCTGGGCCGCGGTCCGGGTGCCGCCGGGATCCCTCTCCTCCCCCAGAATGGCCGATTCAAACGACCACTGATATTGAGATCAGCAGGCGGTCAGCCACCGGAGCATTCTGGTGCTCCCCGGCGAGAATTCCGCCGAGAAACCCAGGTGATTCGCGCGTTAAAGAGTTGACAGAAAAAGACTTGAGAGAACATCGCCCCGGAAGGCCGAAATGACTTTGCGGGCTGAAGAGACAGGTGATATAGTTCGCCCCTTTCACGGCGGGAGCAGTGGCAGCACACCGAAAGTGTCCGTAAGGGACAACTGCCCGTATTTCCTTCCGCCGTCGATCGCCCCCACGGAGGTATTCGGTGAACGATCAGCATTCTTCCAGCGAACAGATCTTTGAACTGTCTGTTGGTGATGTGCTTCAGGTCGGTGACCTGACCGTGACAGTGGTTGAGATCGATAACGGGGAAGTCTGCTTCCGCATCGATTCTCCCGAGCAGGAGGAGGATTCCCAGCTGCTGGTCGCCAGCAGCGGGTGCAGTCCCCAGATTACTCTGCCCAGGTAAATCGCCACGTCGCAGCCACGGGCTGTGTTCTCTGGCGAACCTGCCGGCATGGCCCGCCTGGCTGATTTTCCCCAGGCGTCCGGTTGCACGGGATTTCTGCCGCCGGCTCACCCCCGCGCCGTTCCGGTGGCAGCACAGTGTCTGTCCGGAAATTCCGGGCTGCCGAGCTGTACGCCCCGGGCTGGTATGCTGCGCGCATTTCCCGGTGGCCGCCAGGCCAGCGCACCGCACGGGGGAATTATTCCAGCGTGTCCGACAGGGCGGACTGCTGCATTCGCTGTCCCTGCTTGCGGGGTGGTCCACCGGCGGCATCGTTCCGGGCAGCCTGCCGGTTTTCTCTGCGGGCCGCATGAACTTCCGCCAGCCGGTCGGTCGTATCGTGGAACCAGTTGTGCAGAATCCGCACGGCTGGGTAAGTCAGCAGACTGCCGACAGTAGCCACCAGCAGTGAGCCCGCCAGCAGGGGGGCTCCCACCAGCACAAACAGGCTGCTGATTGTCTCCCACCATTCCTTCAGACTGGAATACTCCAACAGCTGTGAGAATTCCTTCCGCCCGACGGTGGCAGGGAAAAACAGCGTGCCCACCCGGTAATTGAACCAGTACAGCGGCACGACCGTCAGCGGGTTGGAAATATACACCGCGACCAGCGCTGCAATGCGGTTGAAGGTGAACAACCGCCGCACCAGGGCCGCCAGCAGCACCACCAGGGCCATCTGGATTCCGACGGTGGGAGTCAGCCCGATAAACATGCCAACAGCGGTCCCCAGCGCCACCGAATGCGCGGTGTCATCCAGTGTCAGCACATGCCGCAGCAGGGCGCGGGGGCTGCTCCACCAGTTGAGGGTCGGCTCTGTTGTCACGTCGGCTTCCTCAACAGGAGGGCCGGAAAATCGGAGGTCTGTACCGGGTAATGCCTGTGGTCTGTCAGCTGCCTGCCCGCAGCCAGCGGGTGCCCCCTGCGGCAACGGGCTCCGGACTGTCACGTCTCCGGGTGGGGTGGCAAGGTGCCTGCCGGCGGGCCTGACTGATGAAAGACCATGCATCATGCCTGCTCGCCTCAGGCAGACGGCAGTCTACCGCCTGCAGTTGCCGCATAGGTGAAGTATACGCCAGAAAACTCGCACGAACACAGGGGCCACCCCTCAGTGGGCCGGCATTTGCGGGCGGAAGCACGGGGGCAACTGCTGAAGAAAACCCCGTGGAGGCACAGGGCCAATACCTCTGGCAACAGAAGCAGGCCGACGGGAAACATTCCGGCTGCACCGTCACCGGGAAGAATGCGGCCTGCCCTAATACATCGGCCGGCAGTGTTCGGCAGAACCAGCCGACCATCGGGAATCACAACTTTCGCTGCCTGCCTGCAGCACATAATCCGTTTCAGCGGCAGGAAACGGCTGTTCGAGCGGCCTCCCCGCGCATTTTTTCTCAACCCGCCGGAAATCGCTGCTGGCGTCGCCTCGCAGCCCGCTCTCCACCGGGTCACACAGGAACTCAGCCTCCGGAAAGCAGGTCCCGCACGTAAGGCAGGATGTGCCCGTCGTAGGTGAATCCCTTTTCTCCGTACTTGTCCTCTTCGTTGTCGAACCGGTGAACCAGTTTGCCTTCCCGGCTGTAAACCAGCACCGCCGGAACGGAGCCCAGGTCGAGCCGGGTATAGATGGTCTCATCGGGCGTGCTGCTGATCAGATTGATGGACTGCAGCTTTTGCTGCCGCAGCACTTTCAGCACCTCCTGCTGCAGCTCGGCGGATGGGCCTTTCCCGCCGCCGAAATAATCCAGGCTCACGGTCACGCACACCACCCTGTCGCCCAGCATCTGTTGCAGCCGAGCCAGGCCAGGCAGTTCCCGCAGGCACGGCTCGCAGGACGTGCTCCACAGATCGACAATCACCGGCTTCCCGCGGTACTGGCGAATCACCTGTTCCACGCCGGCCCAGTCCGTCACGGTGGCGGTGATCTTCTCCGCGGGTGGTGCCGGTTCCTCAGCCTGCAAAGTGCCGGTGCATGCCGGCAGCATCAGCAGGGCAGTCAGCAGGCTGAAACAGACAGGCGGCCGGAGCATGGCGGCTTTCCAGAGCTTGAGCAGGGTGCGGTTTCCGCGTCTGTCGCAGATGGCGAGGTTTCCGGCGGAATACCACTCAGAATACCAGCCACTTCCCGAATTGCACCCGATCCCGGCTCGCGGAGCAATCGATCTCCCCGCTACAGCAGAGTGAACTGAGCGTTTACCGCAGCTGGTGTACAGGGCATGATGGAGCAATCGGCAGTGGCGAGGCTGCCGCCCGAACACTCCGTCAGCCGAAAGAGGCCACCATGCCCCGCTTTCGCGAAATCGCCCCCAACCTGTTCCAGTGGACCGATACCTGCAACGTGTACGTGCTGCGGGATGGCGAACACGCTCTGCTGATCGACCTGGGCGATGGCTCCGTGCTGCCTCATCTGGGCGAAATCGGCGTGCGGCAGGTGGAGTGGGTGCTGTTCACGCACCATCACCGCGAGCAGTGCCAGGGCGGAGCAAAGCTGGCCGGCACCAGCGTGAAGACGGCCTGCTCCGAGACCGAGAAACCCCTGTTCGAGCAGCCGCTGTCCTTCCGCAAAATGCGGCCGACGCTGGGCGACCGCTATTCGGTCTACGGAGCCAGCTACGTCCGTCCCCCGCAGGATGCGATTTCCATCGATCGCACCTTCTACCGCATGGACGATTTCACGTGGCGGGGCCGCGAGTTCCGCTGCATCGAAACCAAAGGCAACTCGCCGGGCCACATGGCTTACCTGCTGGAAGTGGACGGCCAGTGGCTGGCCTTCTCCGGCGACCTGATGCTGGCCGGCGGGAAAATGCACACCTGGTTCGATACCGAATGGGATTACGGCTTCGCCGACGGAATCTACGCGCTGGGCGAAAGCGCCGCGCAGGTAGCCGGCTACGCGCCGGCGCTGCTGCTCCCCTCGCACGGGGACATCGTGCCCGAGGCCCGCGGGCCGCTGGAAGAATACATCGCGAAACTGCGGAAGCTGGCCGCCCTGTACGTGCGGGGCTACGACATTCGCCGGTTCGCCGGCTGCGATCAGGACAACATCAGCCGGCCGACGAAAGTCCCCCACCTGTGGGAAGTCTCGCCGCACCTGTTCAAGTTCCGCGGGCCGAACTGCTGGGTCAACTTCGGCATGATTCTGGACGACAGCGGCCACGCGCTGCTGGTCGACTGCGGGCTGTTCAAGCGGGATTTTCTCGATACGGCCATCACCCGCATGAAACAGCGGCTGGGCCTCAAACAGATTGACGCGGTCTTCGTGACGCACATGCACGGCGACCACGGGATGGAGGCTGGTTACATCCGCGAGAAATACGGGGCCGAACTGTGGACGATGGAAGGCGTGGCCGACAAATTTGAGCGAGCCTGGGATTACGACCTGGCCGCCCTGCTGCCCGCGTATCAGGACCCGGGCAAGAACCTCGGCCTGCTCGATTTCGACCGCGTGCTGGCCGACGGGGAAACCATTCGCTGGCGGGACTTCGTCTTCGTGTGCGACTGGATGCCCGGGCAGACGAAGTACCACGCCTGCCTGCATGGCGACATCGACGGCCGGCACGTGGCCTTCACGGGCGACAATATCTGTGCCGGGACCGATGACCCGAACCACGGCGGGAACGAAGCCGTAGTGGCCCGCAACGGCGGCGCGCTGGAGGAAGGCTATCTGTATGCGGCCGAGTACCTGCACAACATCGCCCCGGACCTGATCATCGGCGGCCATTGCTGGGCCATCGACCAGCCAGCGGAGCTGATCGAGCGAATGCGGGAACGCATGCTGGCCCTGCGGGACGCCTTCCAGGACTTGAGCGTGCCCGACGATTACCGCGAAATGTTCGATCCCTACCAGGTGCAGGCCGTGCCCTATCGCACCATTGTGCAGCCGGGCGGTTCAAGTGGGCTGCGGATTGCGATTCGCAATTACCGGCAGCAGCCGCAGGAATACCGGATTGTGCTGCGTGCGCCAGCTGGCCTGTCGGTCGATCCGCCGGTGCTGACGGGAACAATCGGCCCGGAAGCGACCGTCACCATTCCCGTCGATGTCCGGGCCGCCGCCAGCGCGAAACCCGGCCTGCAGATGGTGACCATGGACATCACCCGGGACGGCGTAAGGCAGGGCGAACTGTTCGACCTGCTGGTCCACGTGGGCGACGTGCCCGGCGAAGCAGCAGGTGCAGGTTCAAACCGCAAGGGCGATAAGAAGGGCGGTTATTGAGCCACGCGATA
>JAGQPV010001018.1 GCA_020426545.1 Planctomycetaceae bacterium | reverse complement strand
CATGGCCCGCCGCCTGCATTGGACCGGCCAGCCGCACCGCATTCAATGCCAGGGCCGATTTCCCTGAAAGACCGTTCCTGTCCGGCAGCATTCCGGGACAGCCCTGGTCCGGCAGCCACTATCCCTTCCGGCGTCCCGGTTTGTGTTCTATACTCACAACAGATCAGCGGATGATGATCTGAGCCAGCCAGCCAGCCACCGCTCGGGCTGCTGCGATGCGCCGCTGTCCCGCCCTCGAATCCCTCCAGGAGCTGCCTCCGATGGCTTCCGTTTCCAGGCCTGCTGCATGTGCCGGCCCCATGCCGCGGCGTGAATTCATGAAAATCGGTGCGCTGTCGTTCGGTGGCGTGACGATGGGACTGTCGGACATTCTCTCCGCCCGCGCCGCCAGCGACCAGGCCGGGGCCGATACTTCCGTCATCATGCTGTACCAGCACGGCGGAGCCTCCCAGCTGGAAACCTGGGATCTCAAGCCGGATGCCCCCTCGACCTACCGCAGCGTGTACCGTCCCATTCCGACGGTGGTGCCCGGCATGGACATCTGCGAGCACTTCCCCCTGCAGGCGAAACTGGCCGACCGCTTCTCGCTGGTCCGCTCGCTGCATCACGATGTGGGCATTCATTCGGACGGCGGGATCGTCGTGCTGACGGGCAAACGGCCGACCAAGCTCGACCCGTCCTCCACCTCCAAAAGCGAGCACCCGGATTTCGGTTCGGTCGTCAGCCATCTGCGGGGCATGGGCCCGAATGCCATCCCGCCGTATGTGTCCATTCCCCAGCATCCCTACATGACGCGGCCCACTTACCTGGGCATGCACCATTCGTCCTTCGTGGTGAACGATCCCTCGCAGGACAATTACCGCCCGCCCCAGCTGGAAATGCGGGTTGGCCGCGATGCAAACCGGCTGGACGACCGCCGGACGCTGCTCACCCAGCTGGACCGGCTGCGCAGCGACCTGGGCGAAAACCTCGCCGGGGTCGATCAGTTCCGCGATCTGGCGTTTCAGATGCTCACCAGCCCCACCGCGGCGAAGGCCTTTCTGATCGATCAGGAAGCGCCGCAGCTGCGCGAGAAATACGGCCACAACATGTGGGGGCAGAGTTGTCTGCTGGCCCGCCGCCTGGCCGAAGCAGGCACCGGTGTGGTGCACGTGTATTTCAACACGCCGAAGAATGGCCCGGAATTCACCAACTGGGACGACCACATCAGCAATGCGGGCCGGCCCGGCCACTTCGCCAAATATATGGATATCCGCCTGCCCTACATGGACCAGGCCGTGTCGGCCCTGATTGAAGACATCTGGCAGCGAGGGCTGAATAAGCGAATCCTGGTGGTGGTGGTCGGCGAATTCGGCCGCACACCCAGAATCAGCAGCAACAGCACCGGTGCCGGCCGCGATCACTGGCCGCAGG
>JAGQPV010001017.1 GCA_020426545.1 Planctomycetaceae bacterium | reverse complement strand
CATGCGAGTTGCAGCGTGACCGGCTTTCCGGACAGGCACTGACTGGTATTCAGGGTTGCCCGCCAGCTGATTCTGTCGGTCAGTTGATTCTGCCAGGGCGATTCAGCTCAGAATCTGCTGGACTACCTGCCCGTGGACATCGGTCAGACGGAAGTCCCGACCGGAATACCGCCAGGTGAGGCGTTCGTGATCCAGCCCCAGCTGGTGCAGCAGGGTGGCGTGCAGATCGTGGACACTCACCCGGTTTTCGACGGCGCGGAAGCCGAATTCGTCGGTTGCTCCGTGCACCATGCCGCCCTGGACTCCGCCACCGGCCAGCCACACGCTGAATCCGTAATGGTTGTGATCGCGGCCGTCGCCGTTTTCTGAAACGGGTGTGCGGCCGAACTCGCCACCCCAGACCACCAGCGTTTCGTCGAGCAGGCCCCGCTGTTTGAGATCCTGCAGCAGCGCCGTGATGGGCTGGTCGATTTTACGGGCCTGGCTGCGAATGCTGGTGCTGATGTTTTCGTGGTGGTCCCAGCTGCCCTGTTCCAGGTGAATGTACCGCACACCCCGCTCGGCCAGCCGGCGGGAAACGAGGCACGCGTTGGCAAACCAGCCTTCGCCATAGGCTTCCCGCGTGGCTTTGGTCTCGGTCTCCAGGTTCAGCGCGTCGCCCGCGGCAAACTGCATCCGGAAAGCGGTTTCCATGGCTTTGACACGAGCCGACAGATCGGCATCGCCCGGCCGTTCTGCTGTATGCAGTGCATTCAGGCGGCGGAGGAATTCGAGCTGATGGCCCTGGCGGCTCTGATCGAGGCGGGCATTCTGCAGGTGGCGAATCATGGCTGCCGGATCGGTCGTGCGGGCATCGATCGGTGTGGCCTGGTGCTCGCCCGGGAGGTATCCGTTCCGCACGTAACGGGAAGCGGTTGCCCCGTTCTTCAGGGAGACAAAGCCCGGCAGGCTGGAATTCTCGTGGCCGAGGCCATAGGAAACCCATGAGCCAAGGGACGGATGAATCTGATCGATTCGCCCCGAGAACAGATGATTGGCCGCGGGCGCGTGATTCGGGTTCACTCCGTGCAGCGAACGCACGACGCAGATGTCGTCGGCACACTGCTGCAGGTGTGGCAGCAGCTCGCTGATTTCCGTGCCGCTGTCACCGCATTTCCGGAATGCAAACGGAGAAGGCAGCAGGCCGCCGGTCACACGTTCGGTCCGCAGATCGACATTGCCGGGCCGCTGGCCCGCGTGGCGGGCGATTTCCGGCTTGGGGTCGAACAGGTCGAGGTGCGACGGGCCGCCTGCCATGAACAGGAAGATCACCCGTTTCGCCCGTGGGGCGAAATGAGGCTGGCCGGCCAGCGGCGATTCTTCCGCCTGCAGCAGACTGGCCAGAGCCAGCCCGCCGAAACCGCCGGCCAGCGAA
>JAGQPV010001016.1 GCA_020426545.1 Planctomycetaceae bacterium | reverse complement strand
GGGACAGCTGAAGGAAACGCGGCAGGACCGGACGGAATTTCGGCAGCCCCTCCCGGGAGAAGGGGCCGCCGTGCGGGAGTCCGCTCCGGCTGCCACGTCGCCCCGCCGGTACACGGAGAAAGCCATCGCCGCGACGGAGCCGAAGAAACAGCAGAACGGCGTCGATCGCCGCGACAAGGCAGGCAGCACGCTGGAGGCCGAATCGCAGCTGCCCCGGACATCAGCCGGAAAGACGGAAGTGGCTGGAAAAACGGTACGACCGGTGCGGGTGCTGTTCGTCGTGCGGAAGCGGGACGCAGCCGGCAGCTGAGCCGGCTGTTCGGGAGTTCGTCAGACGCTGCGGAACCATCCTGCCAGCCGTCGGGTTTCTACACTCTCTGATTACCGACCGCTCAGCAGTCCCGGCATGCCCGAGCAGTAGTACATCGCCCGGGGAACCGACGTTTCCAGCAGTTCCTGCCAGATGGTCGCGGGCGATGTGGCTTCCGCCTGGCCCAGCAGCAGGTCCGCCAGCCCAACCGGCGATTCGTAACTGATCACCCGCGCCTGCTCCAGCCCGGCCTGTTCCTGCAGGGCCTTCAGGGCGTCTTCCTCGAAGCCAATCTCGTCCACCAGCTTCAGTTCCAGAGCCTGGTCGGCCGTGTAGACCTGCCCCGTCGCCAGACTGCGGACCGCCGCATCGTCCAGTCCCCGGCGGTTTTCCGAGATGACGCCGACGAACCGGTCGAACGAATCGGCCAGAATGGCGTCCCACACGGCCTGCTCTTCCGCCGACAGCTCCTTCAACGGGTTGAGAGCGTCCTTGAATGGCCCGGTCTTGAGAGAGGCGGGACGGACGCCGAACTTGTCGGCCAGGCCGCTCATGTCCCAGCGGGGAATAATCACGCCGATGGAGCCGGTCCAGGTGGTGGGCTCCGCATAGATTTTCCCTTCGAGGCCAGCTCCCATCGCGATGTAGTACCCGCCTGAAGCCGCCATCCGCTTCATGCTGACAAACACCGGCTTCACCGCGTTCAGCTCCCGCAGGCGATGGTAAATCTGGTGACTGTCCGCCACCAGGCCACCGGGGCTGTCGACCGACAGCAGAACGCCCTTCACCTGCTCGTCGTCGGCCGCTCGCTCGATGGCTTTCAGAATCCGTTCGGTGAAAGGCGGCATGATCGTGCCACTGACTTCAATCACCGCCAGCTTGTCGACTGCCAGCCGATCTCCCGAATGGTACCGCTCGCGGGGCGGATTCGAGTTGGAGTAGTACTCTTCGTAGCTGCCCAGCATCCACAGATTCAGCCCGATGGAAAACACCAGGATCAGAATCAGCCCCCGCACCAGCCAGGTCCGCAGGGCCGACCTGCCGCCCGCGGGTTGCCCGTCCAGCTTCTGAGATAACGGGGAAGTGGGCGGCATCGAACCGTAACTCA
>JAGQPV010001015.1 GCA_020426545.1 Planctomycetaceae bacterium | reverse complement strand
GCCGTTCGTTTCGTCGTCTGCGGGAGCGAGTCCTTCTCCCCCGGCGACCAGCTGCTGTGGATCCGCCGCCGGCTGGAATGGCCCGATGTTCCCGTTCAGCCACATGCCGCCCAGGACAGCCAGCAGCAGCGAGAACCCCAGGCCCAGCGGCCACAGGGTACGCCGCCAGGCGGGCTGTTCCATCCGCGCCGCCCGGCTGAGAATGTCATCGATGGAAACATCGACATTCCCCAGGACCTCGTGCAGCCGGCTCTCCAGGTGCAGCCGCTCAAACAGCGTCAGACGGAGTTCGTCTGAAGCCGCCAGACGCCGCCGCAGCTGATCGACCTCTTCAGCGGTGAAATCTTCCGCTTCTTTCGACTGCACCAGCTCGATGAGCTGTTCGTCGCTGAGGTGGTTTGTCATGAATATTGCCGCATCTGTCGGAAAACCTGGCCCGGGTTTTCACGGAAAGTGACCATCATCTGAAACTGCACGAACATCTGGTAACGGCACGAAGTCGAGCGGGGCCGCGGTTCGGCCTGCCGGAAAGTGCGCCGGGGACTGCTGGAGCCTGTTCCCGAAATCTGCCGGACGCGAATGCTGCGTACCGTACGGGCCGACAGCTCAGGCCGGAAGAGAGGAAGTTAAACGGGCCGCTCATGGAGCAGAGTGCCCTCCTTCCTCGGCTTTGAGGCGGCTCTCCAGGCAATGCTGCAGCGCCTTCCTGGCACGGAACATCAGCAGTTTGACGGCCCCCTCACTGCGGTGCAGTTTCTCGCCGATGGCCGACAGCCGGTGCCCCGTGCGGTACTTCAGCTCGATGGCTTCCCGGGCACTCTGGCCGAGAGCCTCCATGCAGTGTGGCAGGTGGGTGAGTACATCGTCGTACGTGCCGCCTTCGGGGTCGACATCGTCTTCCAGTTCGATGCACAGCTCCGTCCAGGCAATTTCCTTGTGCCGGCGATTACGGCGGCCGTATTCCCGCAGGATGTTTCGGGCAATTCCCAGCAGCCACGGGCGAACGAGGTTCGAGGTATCGAAGCCGGCCCGCCCGGCATAAAACCTGAGGAAGACTTCCTGCACCAGGTCTTCGGCATCGGAAGTGGAAATCAGCCGGGCCCGAATGTAGCCGAACACCGCGCGCCGATGACGTTCGACCAGCTCTCCAAAAGCCGGTCGGTCACCTTTCATCGCCTGCTCAACGAGTTCGCGCTCCTGCATCAGCGGCATCCCCGGGGAACGGCTCCGGCCGTGATGAACGACATCATGTGCTGTAGCATCAACTGCTGCGGCAGTCTGCCGCCTGGCGGAATTCAGGAAGACCGGCAGCACCGCCCGGCCGACAATGGCCTGGCAGCGTCTCTGGAAATTTCGAACCACTCGGGATGGCCGGCCTGCGGCTGGCGGGAGATTTCCCTGCCCAACGACAGACCGGTGATCCA
>JAGQPV010001014.1 GCA_020426545.1 Planctomycetaceae bacterium | reverse complement strand
CGTCCGATAACCCAGGCTGGACGGGCTGCCGCCCGAATTGTCGAACACGACCATGGCGTGACCGCTCAAAGATTCGTACGCCACGCCGATCTCGGTTCGCTGCCCCGATACGTTCGTATCCAGTGCGATGCTGTCGCCCCAGTTCGAGCCGTCCCACACGAGTGCGTAGTCGTCGCCGGCATCGTTGCTGACGATCAGCACCATTTCATCCGCGACCGGGCTGGCGGCGAGCCGCATTTCGGTTGCTTCGCCCGAAAATGGCGTAGTTATCGTCTTCTCGCTGGACCAGGTGGTGCCGTCCCACTCCCGGTATGACAGCGGCGAGTTGCCCGCAGTACCGTTATTCCAAATAAGCAGGCCGTCCCCACTCTGGGACTCATACGCCACGTCGAACCCGTGACTGGTTCCCGAGGTCACAGTATCCAGTGAGAAGGGCAGTGCGGCCCAGGAACTGCCGTCCCAGCTCATTCCAGAGATCGTTCCGCCGGAGTTGACACCGACGACGATCTTTTCGTCGCGGGTCGGTGCCTCGGCACCGTCGATGATCTGCCACTGCCCCGTGCTGACCGACGAACCTTCAGTGCCGAAGCTCACACCGTCCCAGTAATTCGTCTCGGGGACGGTCGACCCGCTTTCCGCCCAGATCGCGGTGCCCGGTGTGCCGGGAGCCAGCAATCCATCCCAGTTCTGCTGCAGGTCACTGCTGAAAGCCACTTCGCTTTCGATGAGTCCCGACTGGTATTCCAGATCCCAGTCACCGCCCAGAGATTCCTGCCCGGTGTCGTCGCTGCTGGCAGCCACGTCGAAGCCGCCGAGTTCCGCCAGCGAGTCAACCAGCAAGCGGCCCTCAGCTGTGCCTGCCAGGTCGCACCCGTACAGCAGCAGGTCGCCTTCTTCTGTAAAGGCGGCTCCCCACGCGGCGATCTGACCGGCGTCCTGGCTGAGTCGTGCGGAATCGAACCACGTGTCGCCCAGCTTCACCGCACCATCTCGACCATGCGAGACGATATGCAGTGCGTCGAGATCGCTTCGGCCGTTCAGAATTTCACTGATCTGCTCGATTCCGTCGCGGCTGCCATCGAGCAGAACGATCTCCATCTCGCGGGATGGATCGTCCTGTGCCAGCAGATCGTCAATCAGCTGCTGATAGTCGGCGGCCGAGGGATCGATCACGACCAGTTCGTGCCGCACGTCTGCCAGGTCAAGCGGCAGTTCTTCCACATCCACCAGCGGCACAGGTGTGAACGCGTCGCTGGTGGATGCGTCGAATGACTCTGCGTCGCCGTCGTCTGTGGACGGCAGCAGATCGCCGACTTCGGGAAAGGCCGCCTGGTCAAGAGCATCCGCATCCATACCCTCAGCAGCCGCGCCAGCGGGAGTCGCGCTGAGCATGATTCTCGGCTCAAGCTGCATCAGCTGCAGCGCAC
>JAGQPV010001013.1 GCA_020426545.1 Planctomycetaceae bacterium | reverse complement strand
GGCTCCACCCGACCTTCCCCCCGGACTGAGCCAGACACCGGAAGAAGCCTTTTCCAGCCTGGCTTCCCAGCTGGTGGAACTGCTGCGGGAAGGTGACATCCAGACCGTGGAGCTGGGCGAATTCGCCGACCCGCTCCGCACGGGAACCGGTGGCATTATTCGCGGAGCCCTGCAGAAGCAGCTGCGGAATGAAGGGCTGTCGTTCGGCAGTTCGCCCATTCTCATTTCCGGCCAGGCCGACCTCGAACGGGACAGAGAACAGCTGGTGCTGGTGGTGACGACAACCATTCACAGCACCGGTGCGGGCACCATGCAGCAGATCCGTCAGCCCATCCCGCTGGAAGGCGACATTCAGAACCTGTTCGATACGCTCGATCTCTCTGCCGGCAGCCTGCTGCAGCCACAACCGCTGGCCCGGCTCAGTGAAGACGGTCGGCTGCTGCTGCTGAATGACAGCAGCTCGGCCCGCCTGTGGCACCTGGGCAGTCGGCGTCCCCTCGGGCCGCCCCTGCAGCTGGATCTGGAATTCGATCAGGCGGGCCCGCCCGAAACCCGAACCTCGATCAGCCGGAGCAGTGACGGCACCGGCACGCTTCCGGCAGAAACCGAAGCTCAACCGCCCGCGGTGATTGCACACCACAACGGCCGCATTCTGGCGCTGTTCGGCGTGGGCCGCAGGGCCGTGTTATGGACCGTTCCTCCGCCCGTCAGCGGAACTCCCGAGCAGCTGGTCCTGTGGACGCAGACCATCACCGGCATGGAACTGGACGGTACGGGAACCCTGTACCCGCTCGATTCCGCCACGCTGCAGCAACGGTCGCAGCGGCTGCAGAAACTGGGCGGCTGGCCGCTGCCCTGAACGCCCCGGGACCCGACTGAGCTTCCCGCCCGACGGAACTGCCTGCCGGAGGACTGCCTCTCAGCCGGAACGGGGACAGTATGCACCGGCCAGCAGCTGCTGTTCCGCCTGTTGACGGGCTGCCGCCGAACGGGCCAGCACGGCGAACGTCTGCCGCTGGACCGGCCCGAATGCGGTCTCTTCCGGAGAAGTGGCCACGACGCGCCAGCCGGCGACTTCGTTTTCTGGCTGAGGTTCGATGCCGGATGGCTGGCGGCTCCGCTGCACCACATGCAGCCAGCTGCCCCCTTCGCCCGGCTCCAGCAGATGGGCCAGCGCCAGGCTCAGCCGGCCCATCGTCAGCCGCGGGTTGATGTCCATCAGCGGTCGCACGCTGGCCGCTCCGTCGGCATCCCGGTACTGCAGCACATCAATCCCCAGCGGGCCGGAATACCCTGCAACAGCGGCCTGTTCCGCCGCATGGCGGGCCAGTTCCACAGTCGCGGCAGCGGGCGGGCTGTCTTCCGGCAGCAGCTGAAACCGGCTGCCGAGGTAGCGTCCGTCGTCTCCGCACAGCAGGCCCGTCCGGCCGATCAGCTCCG
>JAGQPV010001012.1 GCA_020426545.1 Planctomycetaceae bacterium | reverse complement strand
CATATCGCGGACTTCCTCCACCTGCCGCCGCACGTTTGCCAGTTCCGCGGGATCGGCCAGCCAGCGATTCAACACCTCGGCTGTCCGTCTCACCGTCGGGCCTTTCCACCACACGGCGTAGAATTCTGGCATCAGCCGCCGGCCGGCAATCAGATTCGACAGCGAAATATGCGGCACCCGCACCATCGGCCGGAAGATCGAATGCATCACCCGGCCAATGCGGTACATCACCACTGCCGGCTTCCCGCGGGCCAGCATCTCCAGGCTCACCGAACCCGAACACATCACGCAGCAGTCGGCCACTTCAATGATTTCCGGAGTCTTCCCCGCATGAAATTCCAGCGGCAGCCCGGGGGCAATCTCCGCTGCCATTTCCCGGCAGCGGGTCACATGCTGCTCCCGGTAGCAGGCCACCACCAGCCGCGCCGTCGGGTGTTCCTGGTGAATCTTTCGCAGGCTTTCCAGCATCAGCGGAAACACAAAGTTGACTTCCGAATTCCGCGAACCGGGCAGCACGCCCAGCACCGGGCGGGAGTCGTCGGTGTACTCCCGGCAGAAGTCCGCATCCAGCTGGCGGGCACGCACCTCGTCGAAAAACGGGTGCCCCACATACTCCACCTGGACGCCCCGCTGCGCATACCACTCCGGCTCGAACGGCAGCCCGCACAGCACGTGGTCCACATGCTTCCGAATCCGGCGAATCCGCCAGCCGGCCCAGGCCCACAGCTGCGGAGGCAGAAAATAGAAGACGGGAATGCCTTCCTTCTTCGCGGCGCGGGCAATCCACCAGTTGAAACCGGGAAAATCCACCAGCACCACGGCATCCGGCTTCCGCTCCCGGAACAACTGCCGCGCCTCACGGGCCAGCCGGATGAACTTCCCCAGCAGGGGCAGGACCGCCGCAATCCCCATCACAGCCAGTTCCGTCAGCCGGTAATCCAGCCGGCAGCCGGCCTGCTCCATCTCCGGGCCACCATAGCCGGAACACTGGATATCCGGCCGGCGACGGGTCAGTTCTTCGATCAGATGCGCCGCATGCTGATCGCCACTGGGCTCGCCCACTGAAAAGAAGATCTCCATGCGACTCCATCCGCACTGCGACCATCACCCGACCTGTCCTGCCGCAGGCCCGCGCGCATCGTCCGCCCGGGGGCCATCAGCCTTGCGGCGGAAGTATCAGCCCCCCCGCCACAACCGTCAACCTCAATTCGCCGGCCCGGCGGGAGCAGTCAGCCAGCTGATGTCGAACGCGGCGAACACAATCCGCTTGTATCCGCCCGCTTCGTACAGCATCCCCACTTCCGACGGCTCGGAGGCCTCCTTCCCCGGCATTTCCGTCATGCAGGAATAGGCCGCGGCCCCCGCATCGACCAGCCGGCTGTGCGGCCACGTCTGCCCGCCATCCGTGCTCATCCGCACGGTCATCCGTCGTCTGCCGGTAC
>JAGQPV010001011.1 GCA_020426545.1 Planctomycetaceae bacterium | reverse complement strand
GCCGTTTCCGACATGCGATCCCAGTTGAAATCGCGGGTGGCCAGCCAGGTGTGCTGTTCGCTGTCTACGTACGCCGGTGTGGTCACATACACCACCACCTGGGTCTGACTGCGGACGTGCTGCAGCAGGTCGGTCATGGCTTTCTGAATTTCCGATTTCGATCGGTTCTTCAGATAGAGCAGCCGGCTGTCCGAAACCGCGTACCGGCTGCGGAGTGTATCGTGCACGGCACCGGCATCTTCCGCTGCCCGCCGCGACGGAGTAATGAAACGGTCGGCAAACTGGTCATTGGCAATCACCACCGCCCAGCGGTCGGGCCGGGGCGGGCGGGTGGCAAACAGACTGCTGATGGTAGCCGGCCCGTTGCTGCTTTCGCCCGCTGTCAGTTCGACCGTGTCGTACTGCCGCAGGTCGGCCAGACGAATCACACTGTCGCCCAGAGTCACATCACCCGACCGTTCAGCAGCCTCGGGCAGCCGAAACTCCTGCCGCTCTCCCGTGGAGAGGCTGAGCTGCAGTTCCCGCCGTGGCAGATCGATCGACTGCACCATGCCCGAAATATGCTGGGCATCGCGGGTAATCGTGATTCTGTGGAATTCCGTATCATACGAGAACCGCACCCGGTCGCCCTCGCTGATATCGGCCGGGCTGAGCCGGCTTCCCTCGGAAGCATCCGCGCTGTCGGGCGAATGCATGGTGATCGTGGAATCTTCGGCAATGGGCAGCGACAGGGAAGTTCCTGTGGAACGCGGACCAAACTGAACCGTCATGCGGCGGCGGGCCGGGTCAATCCGGCTGACCAGCCCCACACGTTCCGTGAGACGACTGACAGTCAGTTCATTCACCACCCGCCCCACGCGACCACCCGCCTCATGCAGATGTGTCACCTCGACCCGGTCTCCCTCGCGCAGGTCAGACAGCCCGATACGACGGTCGGCCGAATTGAGCATCAGCACGCTGCTCTCGGGAACCCGCAGCGAGAGGTCATCCCGCGTTTCTCCCTGTTCCACGGCCACTTCAATCCGGCTGTCATCCACATTGATGGATCGGATGCGGCCGAGACTGGTCACCGGGCGGGAGACCATCACCTGCACGACTTCCGGCTCGCCCTCGTCGTTGCGGGTGACTTCCACCTCCACCCGGTCTCCTTCCTGCATTTCACGCAGCAGAATGTGCTCCTGCGTGTTGCGGAAGAAAATCTTCGGCCGGCGGCCCAGGTCAAATTCCTCGGGAATGCCGTCCTCCAGCCCGCCCACTTTCAGCCGGTTCTGATCGGCGTAGACTGCCTGCACCGTGCCATACCGAATCCGCGAATCGGTGGCCGCATTTCGTGAAGAACCATCCGGCAGAAACAGCAGCACGGCGCACAGCAGGAACGAGGCAGCAAAAGCACCACCGGCCAGCCACAGCCGTTTGCGGCGGGCGGCTTCGTCATCGGCACCGTCGCT
>JAGQPV010001010.1 GCA_020426545.1 Planctomycetaceae bacterium | reverse complement strand
CCCGAAAGCCCCAAGACCAACTACATCAAGCGGCTGGTGGGCCTGCCGGGGGAAACCCTCGAAATCCGCCAGGGCGATCTGTATCGCGACGAGGAATCCGGCACCACCATTCTCCGCAAGGAAGACGCCTCCAAACAGCTGGTCCTGCAACAGCTGGTGTACGACGACGCCCACCCGCCCACTCGGCTGCTGGCTGCCGGCTGGCCGGAACGCTGGGCGGCGATGGAACCGGCCCCGACTGAGGATTCTCTGGAACCTTCGGCCGCGGAAATCGCCGGCTGGAACACCGTGGGCACGAGCTGGAAACATGACCCGGAAGCCCGCAGCTTTCAGCTGACAGCCGAACAGGCGGCCAGTCGCCACTGGATTCGCTATCGCCATTTCGTCCCGCAGGAGTCCGACTGGCAGTCCGTCGTGAACGACCTGCCCGTGGCGGGCGGGCCGAAACCGCGGCTGATCACCGATTTCTGCGGTTATAACGCGTACACCAGCCCGGGCGAGCACGAAACTCCCTACGGGCTGTTCTGGGTGGGTGACCTGACCGTCAAGCTGCACCTGAAGCTCGAAGAACCTGGCGACAACTCGGAAGTGCTGCTCGAACTGAACGAGGGGCTCCGGCGGTACCGCTGCCGGATCGATCCGGTCACCGGACGGGCGACCATCTTCCACCTGGCCGATCAGCAGATGCAGGGTGCCGTGGATGAAAACGACATCCAGGTTCTGGGAGAAGCGGACACCCACGTGAAGGGTTCCGGCGAGTACGAGCTGATTTTCGCCAATGTGGATAACCGCCTTTCACTGTGGGTCGATGGCAGCCTGATCGACTTTGGAGCAGGGGCCACGTACAGCGCCTGGGGCGATGAAACGATGATTCAGCTGCCCCAGCCGATGGATCTGATTCCGGTGGGCGTCGCCGTGAAGGGAGCCGCCGCTGAAGTCTCCGGACTCAAACTGCTGCGGGACATTTACTACCGTGGCGATTTCGCCGGCCCGGGAGCCAGCGATGAATTTCGCGGGTCGAGCGGTTACCTGCGGGCAGCCGCCACGGATCCCGAAGAATGGGGCCGCCGCTATGTGGACGGGCTGGGCGACCCGACCAGCAGAACCCGTGCACGGTTCGAGCTGGGTCCGAACGAATACTTCATGCTGGGCGATAACAGCCCCCGCAGCAAAGACAGCCGGCTGTGGGGCAATGTCCGCAAGGCCCGGCACCGGCACGCCGTCCCCGCCGGTGCTCTGGTGGGCAAAGCCTTCTTCATTTACTGGCCACATGCCATTCCGCTGCTCAATACCAACGAGGCGGGAATAGCACGGGGCTATCCACAGGATGGCAACTCGGTATACAACAACCCGCTGACCCGACGGTTCTTCTACCACCGGACAGCTCCCGACAAATTCTCCGATTACCCGGCACTGCGGGTTCCGTTTTATCCCAACTTCAGCCGGATGAACCGGATT
>JAGQPV010001009.1 GCA_020426545.1 Planctomycetaceae bacterium | reverse complement strand
CCGCAGGACCAGGCAGGATGGGGTCGGGCTGAGCTCTGCCGGGGAGATGCTGCGGGTTGCCGGCGGGCCGCAGCACGGAGACTGTCAGCTGCCGGCCAGCGGGAATCAGCAGATGGGCCATTCCTGGTTCCACCGAGTGACCAGGCCGGGTGGCTGCCGGCAGAACGGGCAGCGCCGAGAGGAACTGAACTGCTCCGGCTCCGGTCAGGCGAAGACTGGCGACCACATTCCGCGGGCTGCGGTTGCCGAGATTGATGGAATCCAGTTCGGCGATGCGTGAACTGGCCTGCAGATGTCCGGTCCTGTTCTGAGTGACTGCAACAAACCGCAGCCACGGATCCTGCCCCGCAATCAGCCGCACGGTGTATGGCGAGCCGCTGCCGGCGCGGACTTTCGCTCCGTCGATTTCCGGGTGCCCGTGGCGAACCGCAGCTGAGACGGCGGTGGCGCGGCCCTGCTCGACCCGCTGCTGCCAGGAGACCCGCGGGCTGCCCTCATGAAGGACGCGGGCCGTCAGATCATCCAGCACGACTGCCTGCAGCGAATGCAGCTTCCTGCCCGACCGACTGCGGACCGTTCCCTCCAGCAGTCCGGTTACAGGATTTGTCGCAGGGGTGTCGTCCGCCGGTTCAGGGGCCGGGGGTGCGGGATTCTGCAGACGGAACTGCAGGACGAGTTCCTGCGGGGCGCGGGGGCTGAGCTGCAGACCGGCGGCCTGCAGCTGCTGGCGGACTTCTCTGTTCAGGAAATCGCCAGCGGTGGGATGCAGGTCGCCGGCAACACCTTCAAACCTGAGGGCGTCCTCTCCTTCGGATGTCAGCCATTCGGCCAGCTGCTCGGCGACTGTCTTCAGGTTCGCAGAAATATCGCTGTGCCAGGGCGTCTGATCGGCGAGCAGCCGGAACTCCGGCAGGTACCGCTGAAACATCCGCAGCAGTTCGGGGCGGGCATAGTCGAAGTCCTCGGTGACTTCCCGCTGCATCCTGCCTGCCGCATCGCGCACCAGCAGTCTGACTTCCGTGCAGCCGAAGCAGAGCATCACCGTCAGACTGCCCTGCCCGCTTTGCAGCCGGAAGCCGCAGGTGGGCTGAAAGCCGCACCGTTTCGCGGAATGGAACTGATAGGTCTCGTCGTCCAGCAGAATGGCCGCCAGCTGTTCTGTTTCCCGCTGGCTGAGACGGTGGCCGGACTGCCAGTTGACCCGTTCGTCCATCGAGGTGGCGGGAGCAGCTGCTTCGGCAGGTGCTCTGGCTCGGGCTTCATCGGGCTGTTCGCGGTCGGGCTGCCGGGGGGCCGGCTGGAGAATCTGGCTGTCAACCGGATAAGGTGCCAGGACCGCGTGCCGCGCCGTGGCGAGAATGGACAGCCCGAGCGGGCCGATGAACTCCCGCACCTGGTTCGTGGCTCCGGAAGGGGCCGCGAGCGGCAGAACCACGGTGGGCAGATGGCCTGCAGCGGGAG
>JAGQPV010000100.1 GCA_020426545.1 Planctomycetaceae bacterium | reverse complement strand
GCTCGGGCAGATAGAACGCTCCACCGCCGGCCAGCACCATGGCCGTCAGCCCGTTCTGAGTCAGCCCGAAGACCGTCAGCCCGTAGGCACTGCCGGCGATCACGCCCACTGCCAGCAGAGAGACCTTGAGGGCCAGGTACAGCTGGGGCGCATTGGGAGAACTGTAACCGGCATTGGCCAGCCGGACTTTGAGCGTGCTGGCTTCCAGTTCGGTTTTGGGTTCCAGCGCTTTGGACAGCTTGGGAGCCGCCCGCTCCAGCATGGCCCCCATGCCGGATTTCTGGTCGCCGCCACCCCGCTGGCGGAGCCGTGGATCGCGCAGTTCGTCGAGACGTTCTGTCTCGCGCGAGCGACCACCACTCAACCAGCCGGCCACAGCCCAGATGCCGCAGGTAATGGTGCCGAACACGGCCCAGGGAACTGCCAGTTCAAGATTCATGATCAGGCTCTCGGACAATCAGAACGCCACAGTGCGGAAGACGCATGCCGGTTCCCGGCGGGACGGCAACCCTGCCGGCAGAAGTCAGTCGGCAGCAGTTCAACCAGTCAGCCACCCGGTCCGCTTCACCCGGTCACCGGGCAGACAGCAGCGGACAGATCAGACTTTGATATTCACAATTTTCTTGATGGTGATCGCTCCGACGATCTGCAGCACGACGGCCGCGGCGATCATCTTCCGTCCCAGTTCATCGGTAAACAGGAGCTTCACGTAGTCGGGATTCAGGTGGTACACCGCAAGGAACAGCGCCACCGGCAGCCCCATCAGTACCACGCCACTGATCCGGCCTTCTCCGGTCAGGGCCTGCACCTGCCCGAGGATTTTGAACCGCTCCCGGATGATGCCGCCAATCTTGTCGAGGATTTCGGCCAGATCGCCACCGGCCTGCCGCTGAATGGCGACCGCCGTGACGAAGAATTTCAGGTCGAGGTTGGGCATCCGCTTGAGCATGTTCTTCAGCGACTGCTCGATCGGCACACCCAGGTTCTGCTCTTCGAAGGCATTGCCGAACTCGACCGAAATCGGTGCCGGCATTTCCTCCACCACCACATGCAGTCCCGAGGACAGACTGTGCCCCGAGCGGAGAGCCCGGCCGATCAGTTCCAGAGCATCCGGCAGCTGCATGGCGAACTTCTTGAACCTCGCCCGCCGGCGGAGCAGCAGCCACAGCGTGGGCATGGAACCGCCCATCAGCGCCGCCACCGGGTACAGAGGAGCCGGCGAACGGGCCACCAGAGAAACCACAAAGCCCAGCACGGCCGCTCCGAGGCTGATTCCGAAAAACGTGGCCGGCTTGATGGGAGAGTTGGACTGCTCGAACAGCAGGGCCAGCGACTGCAGCCGTTCGGCCAGGCCGCTGAACATGCCGAGGGCGCCCTCCATGCCCTCCCGCATGATTTCCTGCCGGAGAACACCTTCTCCGTCTCCGCGCCCACCCCGGCCGGTGATCTCATTCAGCCGTTCTTCCGCTCGAGACGCCCCGAAGTCGTTCATCAGGAACGCGACGGCGCCCACCAGAGCGGCCACGGCAATGAAGGCGGCGATCGACAGCAGCATGGGATCCATCGTAGCGGCAGCTCCCTCATGCGAAAGAAGAACCAGCCGGCCAGCGGCTGGTCCCGTCCGGCCCCGTCAACAGGGGCCCCGATCAGTAATCAGCGTCCGAGAACGCGGGCAGAGAACAGATTCCCCGGCAGGCGAACGCCTGCGGCTTCCAGCCGGTCCATGAAGGCCGGACGAACACCCGTCGATTCAAAGTGACCAAAGCAGCGACCGTCCTCGTCGATTCCATCCTGCACGAACAGGAAGATGTCCTGCATGATCACGGTCTCCTGCTCCATGTTGAGCACTTCCGTAATATGCGTGACTTTTCGCGGGCCACCCTGCAGACGGTTGGCCTGAATGATCAGATCGACAGCAGCGGAAAACTGCTGCCGCAGAGCTTTCAGCGGCAGTTCCAGGCCACCCATGCTGATCATGGTTTCCAGACGGGAAACGGCGTCCCGAGGGGTGTTGGCGTGAATTGTCGTCAGCGAGCCTTCGTGGCCGGTATTCATGGCCTGCAGCATGTCGAGGGCTTCGGGGCCACGGCATTCACCAATGATGATGCGGTCCGGCCGCATTCGCAGGGCGTTCTTCACCAGGTCCGTGGCTGTCACGGCCCCCTTGCCTTCAATGTTGGCGGGCCGGGTTTCCAGCCGCAGCACGTGGTCCTGCTGCAGCTGCAGTTCCGCCGCGTCTTCAATGGTGATCATCCGCTGGTCGTTGGGAATGAAGCTGGACAGCGTATTGAGCAGGGTGGTCTTACCACTGCCCGTACCGCCGCTGATCAGCACATTCAGCCGGGCCTTCATGGCCCCTTCCAGCAGCATCACCATTTCCGGAGTGAAGGCACCAAACCGCAGCAGATCTTCCAGTGTCAGCGGGTTGGAGCCGAAGCGGCGAATGGTGAGCGAGGGCCCGTCGAGTGCGAGCGGGGGAATGATGGCATTCACCCGGGAACCATCCGGCAGGCGGGCATCGCACATCGGGCTGGTTTCATCGATCCGCCGCCCCACCTTGGAGACGATGCGGTCGAGAATCTGCATCAGATGCTCGTTGTCGCGGAAGACGACGTTCGACTTTTTGATCCGGCCGTTCTGCTCGATGAAGATGTTCTTCGGGCCGTTGATCATGATGTCGGCCACGCCCTCTTCCTTGAGCAGAATCTCAAGCGGGCCAAAGCCGAAGGTTTCGTCGAGCACTTCTTCAATCAGCCGCTCCCGCTCGGAGCGGTTGAGCAGCGGATTTTCCGTATCGCACAGGTGCTCGACGACCAGACGGATTTCACGGCGGAGTGTATCGCCTTCCAGATCCCCCAGCCGCGACAGATCGAGCTTGTCGACCAGTTTGCCGTGAATCAGACGCTTGAGGTCTTCGAAATCCTGCTGGGTGTCGGGAGCACGACCGGAGCGATTGGCAACGCCGGGAGCAGCCATTGAACTAATCCTTCGCAACCTGGAAATGACATGAGGGGGCCCGTCGTGAACCGATGCGGCAGTCTGCCTCGGGCGGAGGCTGCCACAGAAACGCCCTGCTCCCACAATGCCAGCGGCATCGTTTCAGGCGGAGACCGGGCGATCCGCTCACACGGGAACCAGGGAATCCTTCCGGCACTGCAACACCGGCTGAGGAAAATCTAGCTCACGATTGGCGTGCCGGCGGAAAAGTCTCGCCCGCTGCGGTCAGAACCGGCATGACCCGCTCCGCCGGGGCGAAAATAACGGCTGGTTCCTGTCGGGGTCCGGTTCTGCTGCCATCGCCGGTTCTGCCACCACGGATCTGCTGACAGGATCGGATCTGCAGGAAACGACAGCTTCAGCAGCAGTTGCCGGCCGGCAACCTCCGGCCGGCAGATCAGACCTGGCCCGACAGACCTGACCCGGCAAGACTGACCCGGCAGACCTGGCTCAGCCGCAGCCGGGCGGCACGGCCTCGCTGCGGGCCAGACTGATCAGCATGACATCCGGCAGCGGAGCGTATTCCAGCTGGCGCAGCATGTTGACCATCTGGGCGGCCGTGTACTGCGCGTGAGTGCAGACATGCAGCAGCACGTCGGCCAGCGAGGTCCTCCGCTCGCGGCCCTGGCCGGAACTCGTGCTTACCCTGCGGACGGGGCGGGACAGTTCGGATTCTGTCAGACCGTTCAGAACAGCCTGCCACTCGTCTTCCAGAGCGAGCCAGGCGGTCATCAGTTCGGTGAGGGAAGCCACGCCGCCCTGCCCCGCCTGACTTCCGGGCAACTGCCCCGGCACATCGCCCGGCAGCGTCGCTGCGGGATCTCCCTGAATGGCCCGCAGCCAGACGTACTCCGCAGCATACAGATGCAGCACCGTCCGCCAGACGGAACCCTGGCCGATAGGCAGCTGACAGGTAAGCGACTCGGCCGGCAGAGCCTGCGCAGCGGCCCTGAGCTGGTCGTTCACCCAGCGACGGTGCTGGTGCAGCCGGCGAATCAGAGCAGGTCCGTTCATTACTGTCACCTGAAAACAGCCATCTCAGTCAGTTTGCCAGTCACCACCCGCGCCCCATCGCCGCGCCTGGCACCTGCCACGGAAGACTATTCGGCACTCTTGAGGAACTGCGAGCCGGCCAGAATGACGGCCGCACACTGAATGGCTTCCAGCGTCTGTTCGTCGGAGAGGCTCAGCTTGCGGGCCTTTGCCAGGTGGCCTTCCACGCAGGGGCGGCAGGCATTCACATCCGAGAGAGCCAGATTGATCAGCTCGATGGTCCGGTCATCCAGCGAGGTCCCGGCGAATGTGCTGGCCCGCAGGCCGACCGACATTCCGGAGAAGATGTCGCTGCCGCTCAGGTCGCGGAATTTGAAGAACACGTTGTACATCGTGTTCGTCGAGGCCACGGCTATGATTTCCGCAACCTGCTCCGTCGAGAATCCCAGTTCTTCCGCCCGGCTGGTACACCAGTCGGCCAGGGGCCGGCAACCGGCATACGTGCTGACCGCCAGCGAAATGGCGGCCTTCGTTTTCGGGTCCAGCTTGCCTTCGCTGTACACGAACTTCTTGAAGTTCATGTAAAAGTCCTGCAGAAAGGCCGGCACGCGGCCCATCGGCAGGAAGAAATCCGGCACGGAGTCCGTACCGAACAGTTCGCGAACCCGTCCGTAGAATTTCTCGGCCGGGCCAGTGGCTTCCGCTTCCGGCAGCGGGGCAATTCTGGGCATGGAATCTTTCTTCCTGTCGGATGATCTGCAGGCAGGCCCTGAAACAGACAGCAGACGGACCCGAAACGACGAAACCAGGCGGTACAGCCAGACAGGGAGTCGGCCAGAAGTGATGCCGCCCGGAAAAAGGGAACGCACCATCTCTCGCAACGGCTCCCGGCAGCAGCAGACCGGCAGACCACCTGACAAAGGCAGTCTGCCGGTCGCATACGTTTTCCGGGAGTTCCCGCCCTGGCGATGGCGGCGACAGAGAGATTCTCAGTTGAGAGTCTCTTCGCCCTTCTTCCAGTTGCACGGGCAGAGCTTGTCGGTCTGCAGGGCATCCAGCACACGAATGACTTCGTCCACATTCCGGCCGACACCCAGATCGTGGATGGCCAGCCAGCGGGTCACGCCCTGGGGATCAATCAGGAATACGCCCCGGTAGGCAATGCCCTTCACCGGATCGAGCACGCCGTAATCCTCAGACAGCTTGTGCGACGTATCGGCCAGCATGGGGTACTTGAGCCCGCCCAGATCCTCGTGAGCGTCGCACCAGCCCTTGTGGGAAAACACGCTGTCGGTGCTGGCTGTGAGCACGACACAGTCCCGGTCCTCGAATTCATCCAGCGCGCCATTGAAGGCCACGATCTCCGTGGGGCAGACGAAGGTGAAGTCGAGCGGGTAGAAGAACAGGCAGACCCACTTCCCCTTCAGGCTGGAAAGACTGATGTTGCTGAACTGATCGTCGGTGCCATCCTGTGCCCGATTGTACGCCTGAACTTCGAAATCCGGTGCCGGCTGCCCGATTCTGACGGTCATACTCTTTAGTCTTTCTTCGAATAGTAACGGCGGCCTCCGGGTGGAGACCGGGCGAACGTGACGTATTTTGAGCCGCGGAGGCAGTTCCTCCCGCGGATGCGGAATTCACCGTGGAAAAATTTATGGTCGAGCACCGCCTGCCGGCAAACCGATTCACGGAAAATCCGCCAACCGGAACGACACCAGACCGTTCCCGACAACTTCTCTCTCCGCCGGAGAAACCCGGTTCCCCGACTGCTCCGGACTGTCTTTTTACACGGGCAGAGTCCACAGGACACCTGACCGGTGCGGTAGACTGCTCCCCCTCGCAGGAGCACGGGGCGACCGCCCTTCCGGCTGCCGGTCTGCCGAAAATCTGACCGACGGTTACTTCCCCCGACGGACTGCCAGACTCCTGCTGCTTCGTCGGGCCTGCCCGGGGAAACTCCCGCTGAGAGGAACCTGACTCAGCCCGGAGGGACCGCATGGCGTGCAGAACCGGGGCTCTGTGGGTTCTGTTCAGTATGCGAAAAGGCTGGAAGCTTTCTTCCGGACTGGCGGGGCCATCCGTCCGAGACACTGACCAAACGCGGTAACCTGCGGCAAAACCGCAGCCTGGCACAGCCGGAACTGATGGCGGGCTGCCGGAAGAACTCCCCAAAGTATAGCCACAGCAGGCAGTGATTCAAGGGGCTGAAACCCTGTGCTGCAGCTGCATTTCGCCTGAAGAGCGTTCCCGTTCCGAAGGCCCTGCGGGACTGGTCGGCGGGGTGCTGTCAGCGGTCAGCCAATCGCTCTGGACCTGAACACGACTCTGCGTTATGTTCCCCGCGCTGCACTTCTCCGGGCTGAATCTGTCCTTCCCTCTGGCAGGCCCCGTCTGCTCTGTTCGGCCTCGTCCGTTTCCGGCTGAGACTTCCCCCGCCGGTGACTCCACTTCCCCTGAATTCCACCCTGCGGTTTCGTCCCGGCAGTGGTCCAGCGGCCTGAGGCACGGCCCGGCCCTCCGAAACCCGCTCGGATTTTCGGCCGGTACAGCACAGCATTCCCCCCGCTGACCACCCGGCCACATCCTGCACGACCGTGCCGACCGACTGCCGCCCACCACCTGAATCAAATCACCAGCTGACAGAAGCCCCCCTTCCCTCTGCCCGTTCTCCGGGCTGCGTTTCCTGTCATTTCGCTGCGAACACATCTGCCCGGTTTCCCGACAGATTCGCCCCGTATCGCAACATGACTCACACGCGACGACCGGGCCTGAACTCCGTCGGTCTGCCAGCCCCAACCCATCGACCAGCATCTGAATCTCAATGCCGCAGCACTTCAACCGCTGCCGGCCGACTGAACCCCCGCGCATGGAGGCGCCAATGAATCCTGCCCTGATTCGATCGTGGGCGGCTGTCCTGCTGCTCTCAGTGGTGGCTGCTGCCGCCGGCTGCGACATTGAAGCCGGCCTGAAGCAGTTAGCCCAGCGGAAAGCTGGCCACCAGCGGAGCACCGCATCCGGCTCGTCCGGTGATACCCGGACCGACTGGCCCACCAACGGCAGCCGCCCGCCCGCGGCGGTTCCCCGGCCGGGTGACGGCATCACGATCGCATCCTTCAATATTCAGGTTTTCGGCACCAGCAAGGCCGAGAAACCCGAAGTGATGCGGGTGCTGGCCGATGTGGTCCGCCGGTTCGACGTGGTGGCGATTCAGGAAATTCGCGCCAAAGACCAGAACCTGATTCCGCAGTTTGTTCAGCAGATCAATGCCGCTGGCGGACATTACGACTTCGTCCTGGGCAGCCGCCAGGGACGCACCAGCAGCAAGGAACAGTACGCTTACCTGTACGATGCCAGCCGGATCGAAGTCCGCGCGGGTTCGGTGTACTCAGTGCCCGATCCGCAGGACCTGCTGCACCGGCCGCCCCTGGTCGCCGGCTTCATTGTGCGGGGGCCGCCTGCCTCGGAAGCCTTCAGCTTCACCCTGATCAACATTCACACCGACCCGGATGAAGTCGAATACGAAGTGGATGCTCTGGCTGATGTGTATGAAGCCGTCCGCCAGAACGGCGACCGGGAAGACGACATCATTCTGCTGGGCGACCTGAACGCCAGCCCGCAGCAGCTGGGCCGGCTGGGCAGACTGCCCGGTCTGCGGCCCGCCATTTATGGCGTCCCCACCAATACCCGGCGCAATAAGGAATATGACAACATCCTGCTCGACAGCCGGGCCACCACCGAGTTTACCGGCGAAGCCGGCGTGCTTGATCTGGAGCAGGTCTACCGGCTTACCCGGGAACAGGCTCTGGATGTATCCGACCATCTGCCGGTATGGGCCACATTCCGGCCGTATGAAGCCGGGACCGGCCCGATTGCCGCCGGCCCGCGTTCTCCGCGCCGGCAGTAAGCTACGGCACCAGCCGGTTCGCCGGACAGCCACCTGACTGAACGAACACAGCGGCTTCCCGAGATCGAAATCTCGGGAAGCCGCTGTCATTTCCAGGCGGTACTTTCTGCTGCGGGGCCGGCCCGCGGGTTATCGCAGGCTGCACGCCTCAGCCCCGGTCAGCAGGGCCGGTCACGGGGACCGGCTGTCGCTCAGGGCATGTCATCCGGGTTATGCGCCAGCTTGGCCGGCGGCACGTTGGCTGCAATCTGACTGAAGGCAGCCAGCAGTTCATCCTGCATTTCGGCGACCGTCCCACCACCGGGAATGTTGATGTTAATTCCACCGCCAGCAAAAGCGATAGCCCGCATCAGATCCCGGTCCGCTCCCGCACCCACACTCATCGTGTGAATCGTATACCCCTGGTCGATGGCCAGCTTGGCCATGCCGAAGGCATACTGTTTATCACGGTCTCCGGTGGAATAATCTGACACACCGTCTCCGTCATAGTCCGTCATGCTGGACCAGTCCCAGTCATTCGGCAGACGGTACCCGGACGGACTCACATTCGCCTGACCATCGGTCATCAGAATAATTGTCGGACGGGCACCATAGCGGCCATGGTTCTGCAGCAGCTGCGTGGCTTCTTCCAGCCCGCCACCAATATTGGTCGTGCTGTAATAATGGGCCGCCTGCTTGTGCCGCTGAATCCGATTGATAGCCGCATAGTCACTGGTCACGGGCTCACTGCGGATGTCGACATGATCTTCCGGATCGACATAGGCCCCATTCAGCTGGTCTTCCACCCGGGAATACGTATCGTAACTTACGAGACCCAGGTGATCGCCGAACTCCAGCCCGGCGAGGAACTGGGTGAACAATGTCGTCCCTTCCTTGACGGCATGGAACGGGTACTGCCGGGTTTTCCACAGGACGGGCGTCTGGTCGAATCTCTCTCTTCTCTCCATCAGATAGTTCATGAAAGTCATGATCCCGAACTTCCGACGGTAACCAGCGTAATAGACGTTACTGGAGTAGTCCCGGGCGTACTCGATGTAGTCTTCCCAGCTGCCACTGGGATAGGGATAGGACACGCCGCTCAGGCCAAGGCCCCGGCGAATGTCGCTGTTACTGTAGAAGTCGACATACTCCCAGCCCAGATTCGACCTCACCCAGCAACCTTCGATCGTTCTGTTATTGTATGAAAAAGTGCCCGAGCTGCCGGAAACGGAATACCAGCGACGATACGTTCCGTTCGTAAACTGCAGCTGCACCTCCCGCAGCCCGTTGGTGGACACGATATCCACATACTCGGACCGCCACGTCACATTCGCCACACCGGAATCCGTGGGCACGGTAACCCAGCCCGGCTCAAACGGCATATTTCCCCACTGAGGCGAACCCAGGTCTTCCCAGATCTGCCGGAGATTCTCTTCCACGGCATCCTGCCCCAGCCGGGAGATCGTATCCGACCGCAGCTGACTGTCGTAATTCATCGAACCTGAGAAATCCAGGACCACCACAATGTCCCGGGCTTCCACAAAGGCTGTAGCGCTCGTCACCAGAGCCATGCTGTCATCGCCCAGCACGGCGGAGAAGAACATCTGCAGTTCGGAGTCCGGCTGATCCTTCACCGGGTTATCCTTGCGGGCCGTCACCTGCACCACGTTGGAAGGGGTGGCATCCCACACGATGTCAAACAGTTCTGTCTGAGCGTTATACACCCGCTTACCAAAGCGGACGTCGCGGTCGGGATCAACATAAATGCCGTTGAGTTCGGCCACATGGGCCGCCATCAGCCGGGCGGCCGATTCCGCGATCGCATTCACATCGCGAATCTGCCCTTCGACGTTGCCTCCGCCTTCAATCTCATTTCCCGCCTGCTCGACCGCGGCACTGATTTCCTGTGCTGCCGCCAGCGCGGCCGCATCGACCGCGTTCTGCATCTGGGTCCGCGTGAGAGAGACCACCCCGACGTCGACACTCAGGGCCACCATGGCGACAGCGCCAATCAGCGAGCCCAGCGCCAGAACAATAAATGCTCCCTTTCTGGCTGCCGTGATGCGGCCGGCTCCCGCCAGCCTGTTATTCCGCATTGATCTCATTCCTGTTTCCTTTATCTCGGGATGATGCCGTCAGTTTCGGGATGATCAGTTCAGTCGTCATTAATTCCCGGAATCCGTGTTTCACCCGCGTCCCTCCTGATGGAGCTGTCCGGAGCAGTCCTCCTGATAATTCACACTTCTGCTGAAAGGCATCCCTCTCTCTGCAGCATCTGCGGCCAAGCCGCATGTCAGGCAGTGCCTGTTCTGTACTGTCTCTGTCCGGTCTCGTTCCTCGTTGTTCTGTCGCGGGCCTGTACTGACATTGACCATATATTAACCCGGCCTGAAGCCGGGCGCTGCGTCCCCGTTTATTAACGGAGGCGATAGAGCCCCCTCAGTCAATCAGCGTTACCCGGCCGGCCCGCAGAACGATAGAAGCCACAAGCGACTGATCTTTCATGAAGGTTGCCGGCAGATTACTGACGTCCGAATAGGGCACCGCGACCTGAATTTTGAACAGTTTATTCCGGTTCTCAGGATCGCTGAGGACAAACGTCTGCCCTTCGCTGGCGCCTTCGGCATGGGTAATGGAAATCGTCATGTCGTTGCCGGGCAGGCCGGAGGCAACGAGAAAGTTCCTGATATCGCTGATCACCTTCTGGTTGGCCGTCATGTTGCCGGACACGACGCTCTTCCAGTCCATGGAGGCCAGTCGGCCGCCTTCACGGACGGCGCTGTTCATGCTGGTGGCAACATCAAGGGCGCGGCCGCCCTCCACCGTGCCGAGCGTCAGCATCAGGAACACGGGAGCGATAATGGCAAATTCGACCAGAGCGGCACCGCGGCGGGCTGAGTGAACAGTCGGGCGGCGTCTCTGACGGGCTGGGTTGTGGTTGCGTTTCATGTCTGAATTCCGTACCAGGATCTCAATCTGAATTGTCTGAAATCACTGAACTTCCGTCGCAGGAAGGCTGCCCGGGCGGGCCCCGCCAGTCGCGCTTCGCGCTGGAACCGGCAGGCCCGGCAGGAGGCCGTTGAATCGTGCTGCAGGTGCTATTCGTGCCGCATGACAGACTGCCCGGACAGCGTGGCCCCTTTGATCCAGAACGGCGGGATAATGGCCACATCGTCGTAGGGAACCTCCACGCGAATCAGAAACAGCTGCCTTGGTTCGGCATCGGTCAGTTCGATATTGGACAGGCCCTGGTAGTCGATGCTGCTCGGATCCGTTCCCGGCGTATCGAAGGCACTGGCGTCCTTGACCATCACGGTGACGGAATCGATGTTAAAGGCGTCCTCCAGAATTTCTCTGGTACGGGCGGCCACCTGGGCTGTGGACACCCCTTCGGCGACGCCATACCGGGCGGCCTTCTTGGATGCCGTGCTGATGGCACTGATCACCATGTAGGCATGGCTGAATTCGAACAGTGCAAACAGGAAGGAGAAGAACACTGGCAGAATGACTGCCATCTCCACGACGGTGGTTCCCCGACGGCGATTTCGCCCGGCCGGCTTCAGCTGTTCGGAATGATGCGGCGCATGCTGTCGCATGATGCCTTCCTGATGATGTTGACCTCGCAGGATTGGAATCTGGTGCTGCGACAGTGCCGCACCGCACGGAATCCTGCGGGAATCGTGCTCCCGGATGAATCTGTTTTCCCCTGCCGGTCCGCTGTGGCGAAGCAGGCGGTCTGCGACTCCACCTGCCCGCGGTGCCGGCTTCCGGCGGCGGACAGAGAGACTGGCGAACTGGCTGGAGGGAAATCTGCAGTCTGGAGGGACGGTTCTGCCCGGTGAGGGAAGACCGACTGTTGAAACCTAGGTCACACATCCTCGGCTGACGGAACTTTCTGCAGAGCTTCGGAAGATTTTTCGATAAAATCCGGGAATGTTGCGAAAGTGCCTCAAGTTCGCGGCGGGAAGCCCCGTTTGCGGGTGACTTGCAGAATGGACAGCAGCCCGCGAACATTTCGACTGGGTCGCCCTCCGCACTGGTGCGTCACCGCTTCCCGCGGGACAGGCGTGAACCCTCGCGACGGGCAAACCGCCTTCCGCAGCGCGGCCGAGTACGGCAGGCCACCAGGCAACTGGATCCGGCAGGCCCTGAATCATCTGTTCCCCGACCAGACAGCCTTCGGATCTGTTGATGAACACTGACGAACTCCGTGAGAAGTACCTCACCTTCTTTGAAGAAAAAGGCTGCATCCGGCGGCCCAGTGATGTACTCGTCCCCCGTGATGACCCGACCGTTCTGTTCACCCCGGCCGGGATGAATCAGTTCAAGAACCAGTTTCTGGGCGTGGGGCCGCTGGAGTTCTCGCGGGCCACCACCTGCCAGAAATGCCTGCGGACGGGCGATATCTCCAACGTGGGGGTGACGGCCTATCACCACACGTTCTTCGAGATGCTGGGGAACTTCTCGTTTGGAGACTACTTCAAGAAGGAAGCCATCCACTGGGCCTGGGAGTTTCTGACTCACAAAAAGTGGCTGGGCCTGGAGGCCGACCGGCTGACGGTGACGGTCTACCGTGACGATGATGAGGCTTACAACATCTGGCACGATGAAATCGGCCTGGAATCCGGGCGAATTCGTCGCGACGACGAACATGAGAACTTCTGGCCGGCAGGTGCCCCCTCCGACGGGCCGGACGGCGTCTGCGGCCCCTGCAGCGAGATCTTCTTCCACCCGCCCACCGGCGGGAAGGAAGTCGAGATCTGGAACCTGGTGTTCACCCAGTTCGAGCGGGTGGGCAACCCGCCGGACAACCTCCGCCCCCTGCCCCGCAACAATATCGATACCGGCATGGGACTGGAGCGAACCGCCGCCGTGCTGCAGGGCAAGGTGAGCAACTTCGAAATCGACATCCTGCGGCCGCTGTGTGAAGCGGCGGGTGAGG
>JAGQPV010001008.1 GCA_020426545.1 Planctomycetaceae bacterium | reverse complement strand
CGTGGGCCAGGTGCAGCGTGGCCAGGTCCTCCGGGTGCAGTGAGGCACAGGCCACCGGTTCGATGCTGTGCAGGGCGTGGCTGCGGCGGGTCATGCTGCCCGTGTGCCAGTGCTCCAGCAGCCGGCCCGTGCTGAGCACGAACGGGAACTCGGGATCGGGCAGTTCGCTGGCCGGCTGGAAGGCACAGGGCACGAACCTGCCCCGCCCGTTCGCCGTGGGGAAGCGGTCGCCGAACAGAATCTGTTTGCCGTCGGGTTCGCCGGCATCGCCCGCGGGCCACAGCCGGCCCGTGCGGCCCAGCTGCCCGTGCGTCATGCCGTGGTAGCTGTCGGTCAGCGAGGCGAACTCCGCGAAGACTTCGTCGGTGCCGGCGTAGTCCATCGGCAGGCCGAGGCGGCGGGACAGATCGCAGATGATCTCCCAGTCGGGGCGGGCTTCTCCCGGTGGAGGCAGCACCACACGGCCCAGCTGCACGCGGCGGTCGGTGTTGGTCACCGTGCCGGACTTCTCGAAGAAGGTGCTGGCGGGGAAGATGACATCGGCGAATTCGGCCGTCTCGGTCAGGAAGATATCCTGCACGGCGAGGAACTCGAGCGAACCCAGGGCTTTGCGAACCTTGTTGGCATTCGGGTCGGACAGGAAGGGATTCTCGCCGAGAATGTACATCCCGCGAATTTCGCCGGCGAGGGCGCCTTTCATGATTTCCACGACGGTCAGGCCGGGGTTCGGGTCGAGTTCGCGGCCCCAGGCGGTTTCAAACTTCTGGCGGATTTCGGGCGCAGCCACCGACTGATAATCGGGGTAGACCATCGGAATCAGCCCGGCGTCGCTGGCTCCCTGCACGTTGTTCTGCCCGCGGAGCGGATGCAGGCCGGTGCCCGGTTTGCCCACGTTGCCGGTCAGCAGGCACAGCGAAATCAGGCAGCGGGCGTTGTCCGTCCCGTGGGTGTGCTGGGAGATGCCCATGCCCCAGAAGACGAGCATGCCGCGTTCGTCCGGGCGGGTGGTTTCGCCAATGGTGCGGGCGATGGCACGGATCAGCTCGGGCTCCACGCCGCACACCGCCGATGCCTGCTCCGGCGAACAGACATCCGACAGCACCAGTTCCTTCAGATCCTGGAAGCCTTCGGTGTGTTCGGCGATGTAATCCCGGTCGATCAGCCCTTCCCGCAGCAGCACGTGCATCACGCTGTTATAGAAGGCGACATCGGTTCCCGGGCGAATCTGAGCGAAGTGCGTGGCGAACCGGGCCAGTTCGTGCCGGCGGACATCGACGATAATCAGCTTCGTCCCGTTGCGGATGGCCTCCTTCATGAAAGTGGCTGCTACGGGATGGTTGGCGGCCGCGTTGCTGCCGGTGAGCAGGGCCACGCCCGAGCGGGCCACATCGGCGAAGACATTCGTCACCGCGCCGGAGCCGATGGTCTCCATCAGGGCCGCCACCGACGAGGCATGGCACAG
>JAGQPV010001007.1 GCA_020426545.1 Planctomycetaceae bacterium | reverse complement strand
GGCCGACCTGTGGCTGACAGCCTTCCGCAAGTGCTTTGAACAGAATCTGGGAAACCTGCAGAACTGGTCACCGGCCGGCGATCGACGCCTGGCCGCCTGTCTCGCTCAGGACGGCCTGCTGAATATACACGATAATCAGCCCGCTGCCGAAGCAGCCATCCACTGACCGGGAGATGCAGGGTGCAGCTGGAGATTGTCAGTCACTGCTGGCGGTATGCCCGGCTGCTGACCTATCAGCTCAGCTCACTCGTGCTGTATCCGCCGGAGCATATCCGCGTCCGGGTGACTGTCTGCTGCAGTGCAGTGGACGCAGCAACGGGAGACGTCCTGAGCTTTTTTTCCCGGCGGCACGTGCCGGGTGTCGAATGGAACTGGCTGGTACTCGAGCGCAGAAACCTGATGCGACGAGCCATTGGTCGGAATCTGGCCGCGAGGCAGACTGTGGCGGACTGGGTCTGGTTCACGGACTGTGACATGTGTTTTGGCCATAATGCGCTGGATGAACTGGGACGGTTGCTGGACGAGACTCCGTATGCCCTGCTGTATCCCCGGCGGATCCGGATTTCCCGCGATCATGCGACGGGGGATGAGCAGATCAGACGGGCCGGTCCGGTACCACGGGTCATCGATGTTGAGCCCGCGGAGTTCACCGGACATCGGTTTCCGCGGGCCATCGGGCCGGTGCAGGTTGTACGGGCGGATGTGGCCCGCGAACACGGATACTGCGACGGGACAAAGTGGCAGCGACCGGCGGAACAGTGGCAGCGGTGCTTCGAGGATGTGTCATTCCGAAAGCAGATGCAGACCGCCACCGGGGAACACTGGCAGCCGGTGGTGGTCAAGAATGTGTATCGCATCCGTCATTCGGAAGCAGGTCGGGACGTTACAGAAATCATGTTGTAAGCGCGAACCTGACTGCAGCCAGGCTGCACAACAGGCACGGCAGAAAACTGCAATGCAGCCACAGTTGAGCGGCGTGGCGCCCACCTGTCTGGAGGAGTTCTGGAAAAGCCAGCTTCCTGAGGATTGTCAGGCGAGAGAGTTCCCTGATGGCATGACGATCCCGAGCCTGTCCACGCCTGGTGCCGACTCATGGCTGGGAGGAAGGCAGTGCGGTGTATTGTCCAGACAGAGATAGAACCGAAGAACTGTTTTCCGCTGGCTGGATTCTGTATTTTTCCGATTTCGCAGAAGAACGGTATCCTGAATAAATTCCCGCAACTCACAGACACTACACGAGAGGTCTTTGCGGAACTGCCAGCAGAACTGGTGGAATGAGGAAGAGTCCTGAAAGGGGTCGGTGGGTTAAAGCCACAATTCGCAATCAGGCAGTCCACCTTTCGGCACATGTTTTCCCTGCTCCTAAACTTGCAGGTGAATCACTGCCTTATCCAGCCTCTCGTTACGTGAGGCTGAATCTGCCAGTCCGCTGGCGCCCCAGCTCCGGCCCTGAATCCGGGCTTTCCGAGAA
>JAGQPV010001006.1 GCA_020426545.1 Planctomycetaceae bacterium | reverse complement strand
GACCTTCGACCCCAAACCGGAAGGCCCCAGCGCCGTCCGGGGGGAATTCTCCGCCATCTCCACAGCCATTCCCGGCGTGCAGTTTTCCGAAGTCCTGCCGAAGCTGGCCACCATGGCCGACCGGCTGGCCATCGTCCGTTCCATGACGCACGGAAACCCCAACCACGTGCAGGCCAGCCTGCCGGCGGGAACCGGGCATGCCCACTCGGACCAGCTGCGCAAACGGGGCGACTTCCCCCCTTCCGACACCGATTTCCCGCCCTTCGGAGCGGTTCTCTCGGCTGTTCAGCCTGCCGCCAGCACGCTGCCCACCTGGGTGCGGATTGGCCCGCTGATGCGGCGGAGCAATGGCACCGTGCTGCATGGCCAGCTGCCCGGCCTGCTGGGGCAGAAATATTCCAGCTTCGACGTCGACCAGAAGCTGCTGGGCGACAACGTGCGGGTGCAGGCGATTGAACCGCAGACCGAACTGACCCCCGACCGTGTCACCGAACGCCGGCAGCTGCTGGGCACCATCGACCAGCAGCGCGGGCTGACAGAGCAGTCCACCGGGGCCCGCGACCTGGAAATGTTCTACCAGCGGGCCTTCTCGCTGCTGGTTTCGCCGCAGACCCGCCAGGCCTTCGAACTGGCCAGCGAACCCGCCACCACCCGCGAACTGTACGGGAAGACGGAATTCGGCCAGCGGTGCCTGCTGGCCCGCCGCCTGGCGGAAGCCGGCGTGCCGATTGTGAATGTCAGCTACTGCCACACGCCACGCGGCTCGTGGGATACCCACGGGAATAATTTCCGCAGCATGAAGGAGCACCTCGGCCCCACGCTCGACACGGCTCTTTCTGGTCTGCTGATCGACCTCGAACAGCGGGGCCTGCTCGACTCGACACTCGTGGTGGTGAACGCCGAGTTCGGCCGCACGCCGAAGATCAACGCCAGAGCGGGCCGCGATCACTGGCCGTCGGTGTATTCCCTGGCGCTGGCCGGTGCCGGCACCGCCGCCGGGAATGTGTACGGTGCCTCCGATGAATCGGCCGCCTACCCGCTGCACAACCCGCACGACCCGGCCGATTTCGCCGCCACCCTGTACCACCTGCTGGGCGTTCCGCCAGACACCCTGATTCACGATGCCACCGGCCGGCCGCACACCGTGATCATCGGCCGCCCGATCAGCGGCCTGCTGAGCTGAGGATGTCCAGGGTGCCATGCCCATAGCCGTGACAGCGGGATGGGCATGCTCGGCTCAAACCCACGACAGACATGCCCACCCAGGCGTGCAGCATGCCACCCCGCCGGTAGAGCGCCGGGTGGCACGACCCTGACCAGCGGGAAGGGCGTGGCCGGCTTTTTCTTCGCGGGTGAGAAGGGTGGCACCGAATCACCCGGCACGCAGGACCACGCCCGTCGTTCCTCCGGGCGTGCCACCCGGATTGCGGAACGTGGCTGGCCCACCCGTGTCTTCGATCAACTCCGCGTG
>JAGQPV010001005.1 GCA_020426545.1 Planctomycetaceae bacterium | reverse complement strand
AGCCCGAGGATGTCGCGGGCGGAGACCTTTGCCCCCTTGTTGCCTGGCGGGGTATGCGGCAGCACCAGGCAGAACACGGCCAGCACCGCCTGAGCGATCGCGGCGATCCGCATGGGCAGGGCAGTGACTTCAATACTGCTGGCATTGGTCACATCGCCAATTTTCAGGCCGATGTTCACTCCGAACATCTGCGTCATGTGCAGGCCGACAATCTGTCCCTGCTCGGTCCGGAGGTAACCCACCAGCAGGCCGGCCACAATCCAGCCGATGGTGCCCAGCACGCGAATGCCGGGAAACTGCTTGCCGGGGTCGGGCAGGTGATGGAATGACAGAGAATTCGTGAGCGCCAGGGTGGGCATGTAACACAGGAAGAAGGCGATCAGCGTGAAGTAGAACGTGGTCTGGCTGTCGACCTGGCTGAGCATGAACAGGACGCCGGCCCCCAGCAGGTGCAGCACGGCCAGAATCCGCTCGGTGGAGAAGAAGCGGTCGGCGATCATGCCGACGAAGAACGGGGCGATCATCCCGCCGATGGCGGCGGTGCCGTATGCCCGGCCGATGAATCCGTCGGCGAACATGCCGTTCCCGCTGGCACCGGTATTCGCGCCGATGTAGCTGCCGAGGGTCACAAACCAGGCCCCCCAGGCGAAATACTGCAGAAACATCATGACTGACAGCCGCAGTCGGATACCCGAGTTCATCGTCGTTCCCCTGCCTCATTTCGAGGTTCGAGTGGTTGTTGCCTGAGACTGCCGGATTCCGCCGCCATCCGCCAGACAGCAGCGCGGGAAGCACCACGGCCCGTTGCAGGCCAGGGGGCTGGTTCCAGGCAGTCGATTCCTGTTGTGTCTCTGGACGGTGACTGACAGCTGCCGCCGGAAAAGCCGATGCCCGGGGCACATGAAGTCCGCATTTTCTCTCGCTGTTTCCCACGGAAAGCGGGCGATGGGCCGGTCACCCCATCTGCTGCCGACAGAAGACAGAAGCCGGCCGCTCCCCAACCGAAGCAGCGCCCGCTGTTTCATGCACCAGCAGCGGGACGCGCCGACTGCAGCCGTTCTCAGCCCGGAGACAGGGCGGAAAACCCGCGCTCAGCCAGGAGGTGTTGAGACAGAAGCAGGCCGGGTGAGACGCCCCCGCCAGCGCAGAGAACCTGCACTCCGCCAACCGATGATGCCGTGTTGAGTGAAGCCAGGCAAGGACCAGCCGCTTTCCGCCTGCGGGTTTCTTCACACCGGCTGCCACTGCATGCGCATCCTTGCGCCCCTCCTCCGCTCCTCTTCCGCATCGCCGGGCCCTCCCTGCCAAAGGGAAACCTGACCATTCGACCAGTTCGCATCTTCCCCGTCGCCACCTGTTCCGAATCTTGAACATGCTGACAATTACCCACTCTTCGTTGTTTACCTTTCTTGACATCGCCTCCCTGCAATCGGTACATTCGGCATAATCGGAACTTTACGGGACGGAATGGC
>JAGQPV010001004.1 GCA_020426545.1 Planctomycetaceae bacterium | reverse complement strand
CCTTCGTCCCGGGCGGCAACATGCCGTCCGGAGGCATAGGCATTTGCGCATCGCATTGAATCAGTTGACTGGGGGACATTCGGCTGAGCAGCTGCCTCAACCGATTGGCACGAAAGCCGTCCCGAGTACGCCAAGCCACAACTGGCAGTTTCTCAACAGTTTACGCACCGCGGCCAGTGCGGTCCCCGAAGAGGAGCTCTGAGGCAAATATCAGAACCCTGCTGGTGTTCAGACGAAATCACTGGCGGATTCCGGCAGGAAGTTGGCGAGGGGCGAAGACACCTTGCGGCAGCCTCGTAGCGAGCATTCGGAGCAAGAATCTGGCCGTATGGCATCGAACAGCGATCGACGAGATAACCGTGGACGCTGATGTCTGTTGAGCCGGGTGGACCGGGTTTGTGTTGAGCCGGCGGAAAAGTTGCTGGCCGCGGGAACCAGGCTTGGTGATTCGCTGCGGTAAACGGTCTGCAGGCCTGTCGCCATGGCGGCAGCTGCCGTTTACCTCGGCCGCGAGCCCTCTCAGCCGCAGCCACCAGGGCGCTGGCGTCGTTCGGCAGAGGCGAATGGTCCGGTCAGCCCGAGCCGCTCATCGAAATGCTGTCCGATCAGCAGCCCGGCAGCGCAGGCAATCGGCCTGCGAATTCTCGACATCCAGCCGATTAACGGGATAACGTGGAAGTGTGTACAGGCGGGCGCTGGAACAACCTCCTGCGGCGTCGCAAATTGGATTTTCATCGCACTTACGACGCCCGTAAGGTTGTGCCTGTTTTCACTGATGAAGTATCCGGGGCAGTGCGGGTGAAGAATTCTGGAGGTCACAGGCCACCGCACTGCCGGGTGCGGTCAGGCTCGACAGTAGAAGTGCTCAGTGCAGCGTTATCAGCCGGAACGACCTGCTGTCAGTGAAGCTGGACCCGGCGGTTATCAGCTGTTCAGCGGCCGGGTCTGCGGCGGCCTGTGCGTCGTTCCACCTGCTTTTCCTGGATCTGTTCCAGTTCCTCGCTGCCGCCAGCCGACCATTCCTGCCGGCGGCGGTTTTCGGCCGTGTCCTGGTGACGCGACGCGTAGGCCATTACGGCGATAAGAATGCCGCCAAGCAGCCGTTCGAACTGGGGAGCGGCTGAATCCGGAATGCCGACTGCCTGGCCGCAGGACGGGTCGTGTCCACTAGCCAGCCACTCGCCGATCAGCTGTCGGCCGGTCGGCGTCTCGACAAAGTCGGCACACGCCGGGTGCAGCCCGAAAATATGTCCATGGAACAGGTGGAAATTCGACCGGCCCTCATCGTCTCCCTGCCAGCACTGATCCAGATGCCACAGTTTGTGGAAGCGGTCAGCTTCAGCGGACCAGCCATCGCATTCAGACAGGGTGTCGATGATCCCGACCCAAACTGCCGAATAACAGCGATGGACTGCGGCTCGTGCCTCATACGACAGAATATCCAGAATCCGTTTCTGATCGCTGTTCCCTCCGCGGCGTCC
>JAGQPV010001003.1 GCA_020426545.1 Planctomycetaceae bacterium | reverse complement strand
GCCGATATCCTGCTGAATGACCGGCCCGGCAGCCCCGATGTGGCCGAAGCAGCGGCCGAAATCCAGAAGCTGGGCCGCACGTGTCATGTGGTCGAGGCGAATGTATTCGAGCGGGCCGCCTGCGAGCAGCTGGTGGAGCAGTCGCTGGAACTGGCCGGCCAGATCGACATTCTGATCAGCAACCCCGCGGCGGGAAAACGGCAGGGCTTTCTGGAGTACGACCCGGAGGATTTTGAGCGGACGATTCACGGAGCGCTCGTCAGCGGGTTTCATGTGTCGCAGCTGGCGGCGCGGGCGATGGTGGCCCGCGGCGCGGGCGGAAAGATCGTGTTCATCTCCAGCGTGCATGCCACGTTGCCTTCGGCCCGCTGCGCCGCCTACAACGCGGCCAAGGCCGGGCTGAACCACCTGGCGACCACCATCGCCGTCGAGCTGTGCGAGCACCGCATCAACGTCAACGTGATTGAACCCGGCTGGATCGAAACACCGGGCGAGCACGCCACCTTCGGCACGGAGGCCATTCGCACCGAAGGGGCCAAACTGCCCTGGGGGCGAATCGGCCAGCCAGCCGACATTGGTCAGGCGGCGGCCTTCCTGTGCTCCGACGCGGCCGATTACATCACCGGGACCGCGCTGCGGGTGGACGGTGGGTTCACCTTCCGGAACTACGTGGCGAACCGCGTGATTCCTCCGCAGGACAGCTGAATTTCAGACAGACCCTTTGTTTGCACCCCGACCGGCGGAGACAGTGCTCATGGCTCCCGGTGACTCGCAGGCTGCGCAGAAGACAGAAAATGCTCCCGGCTCCGGCACAGGAGGTTCCCCGGCTCCGGTGCCGTCCACGTTCATGGAGTATCTGCGTTCGTTCGGCCCGGGCCTGGTGATTGTGCTCACGTGGCTGGGCGCGGGCGATGTGGTCGAGTCGGGCACGGCGGGCGGGAACTATGGCTACGCGCTGACGTGGGTCATCGTGCTCGCTCTGATCATGCGGTACCTGTTCGTCTCGCTGATTGCCCGCTACCAGCTGTGCAACCCGCATGGCGAAGGCGTGCTGGACGGGCTGGCCCGCGTGCATGCGTGGTATGCCCCGTTCCTGATGGTGGTGGCAGTGATTATGGGCCACCTGTACGGGGCTTATATGTCCCGCGGGACGGGCGAAACGTGGGTGGCTTTAACGGGCCTGGGGCAGACGTGGATGTGGTCCGCCGGGTGGACAGCCGTCGCGCTGCTGCTGGTGTTCCGGCCGGTCTATCGCCGGGTGGAATTCGTCTTCAAAGTGCTGCTGGCGGTTTTGTCGCTGTCGTTTCTGCTGGTGGCATTACAGGTCGGCCCCGACCCGGCCGCTCTGCTGACGGGCGTGTTCGCTTTTCGGATTCCGCCCGACGATGGACCTTATGATGCCCTGCTGATCACGATTGGCACGATTGGTGCCCTGGGCGGTTCGCTGATGAACCTGGCCTACCCGTATTTTCTGGCGGAGAAAGGCT
>JAGQPV010001002.1 GCA_020426545.1 Planctomycetaceae bacterium | reverse complement strand
TGGCTGGCCGGGAAGTCGGCCGGAGTGGTCGCCCGCAGGTCGCGGGCTCCGTGAGACTGCAGGAACTCGTAGACCTCAGGCTGTCCATACATCTCGGCCTGCATCAGCGCGTTCATTCCATTCGTGTGACCATTGATATCGGCTCCCCGTTCGACCAGCAGCCGCACCACTTCCGGGTGTCCCTCAATCGCCGCGCCAATCAGTGCCGGGCAGTAAAACCGACCCTGCCGTTCGTAGTTGAGCTTCGCCCCGTGATCGAGCAGCCAGCGAACCACGTCCAGATGGCCGTTCCCGGCCGCGGTGGTCAGGGCCGTCTCACTCTCCAGCTGAGTTGCATCCTGTTCATCCACCCCCACACCCAGGTCGACCAGCAGTTCCACGAACGGCAGCAGGCCATCGCGAGCTGCCATATGCAGCCATGTATCGAGTCCGTTCCGGTTGCGAAGATTGTCGGGATACTGCTGCAGCAGCTGCCGGAATTTCTGCAGGTTGCCGCCCTGCATCGCTTCATACAGAGGTTTCTCCGCCTCACGCTCCCATGCCATCACACGTCTCCTACGTCATCACAGCTCGTCCGTCTGGTCGTTCACGGTGCCGCTGGTGTCGAAACTCGTATTCAGCTGAAATGCAGGTACTCCTCTGCAATCTGTCAGACACCAACGGCACCTACGAAGAATGCCCGTGCGCCAATCTATGGCACACGGGCATCGATCGTTGTGATTCTCACTGACAGGGATGCAGCCAGGCAAGCCGCAACCTCAGCTGTACAGCGCGTCGATCCGGCCGGCTTCGCCTTCGACCAGCGGGATGGGACGGCCAGCCGGGTTAATCCAGTGGTCGCCGGGGTCGATGCCCATGTGGCTGAACACGGTCGCGGCCAGGTCTCCCGGGCCAAGGCGATGATCGGTGATGCCACCGCCGCGGCGGTCGGTTGCACCAATCGTCTGCCCGCCACGCACTCCGCCGCCGGCCACCATCATGGACATCACCTGAGTCCAGTGGCCACGGCCCGCGGTTTTCGTCATCACGGGGCCACGGCCGAATTCGCCCAGCACCAGTACCAGGGTGGAATCCAGCAGTCCCCGGTCTTCGAGGTCGGAAACCAGAGTGGTGATCCCGTGATCGAACACGGGCAGCATCGGCTTCAGGCCCTTCTCGATACCACCCCAGCGGACTTCGTCACCGTGGTGATCCCAGTGGCCCCAGGCGTCGCTCAGCATCACGAACGGCACGCCGGCCTCCACCAGCCGCCGCGACAGCAGCGACTTCTCACCGAACGAATGGCGACCGTACAGGTCCCGCACCGCGTCGGATTCGTTGCTGATGTCGAACGCCTTCTCGGCCGCACCACTCAGCACCATGTTGTAGGCTTCCTGCACGTAGCGGTCCTGCAGGGCCAGCGAACGCGAGGAATCCACCTGACTCCGCAGCCGGTCGAAGCTGGTCCGCAGCCGGTTGCGGTCCTGCAGGCGGGCGGCTGCAATGCCCTCAGGC
>JAGQPV010001001.1 GCA_020426545.1 Planctomycetaceae bacterium | reverse complement strand
TGTTTAACTTCTGACCTTTAATCGTTGCATGCCTGGTCTCTTTCCGGGCAGGCCCTCAGTCAGGACGGCTGGACTCGAACCAGCGATCTCGTGCTCCCGAAGCACGCGGAGTACCAGGCTCTCCCACGCCCTGTTGTGTCGGTTCCCGACAGAAACCATTACATTTCGAACTCCCGCCGGCAGGCTGGCAGGTATAGATCGGGCAGGCTGAAACCCTCGCTCAATCCCTCCCTGCGAGGGAGGGCCGTTGAACCGGAAAGAGCGCCCAGCGGGAGTCGAACCCGCACATCCGCCATGGCAAGGCGACAGGCTGCCGCTACATCATGGGCGCGAACGTGTATATCAGTTCGTAAATCAAGAGCATCGGGCGGGACTCGAACCCGCGTCGTCGCATTACGAAAGCGAAATCCTGGCCGCTGGACGACCGATGCGTTGTCATGAATCACGTCAGTGGGATCGGAGGGACTTGAACCCTCACCTCGCCGGGTAAGAACCGGGAATGCTGCCGCTAACACTTCAATCCCATGCTTCTTTTTCAGGAAGACTACGCCCGTCGTTCCTCCGGGACGTGCCACCCGCTGTGTGTCACTGCCGGCTGGTCCTGCGGTGTTGTATTCTCTGTGCCTCCGGAAAGATGTCAGGCACAGCCTGACCTACAGGACTGCGCGACTGATATGGCCCGCGTTGACATTGGCCAGTCGAAGACGGCCGGCACAGCCGGCCCTACCACTCCATTCGTGCTGTAGAGAAGTTCGTCAGGCACAGTTTGACCTGCGTCAGAAAGAGACTGTTGTCTCTGAATAGCCCGAGGTGGAATCGAACCACCGCTGCCGCCGTATCAGAGCGGACTGCTGCCATTACAGTACCGGGCTGCTGTTGATGTGGGATCGGAGGGACTTGAACCCTCACCTCGCCGGGTAAAAGCCGGGAATGCTGCCGCTAACACCTCAATCCCATGCTGTTATTCTGTAATGGAGGCCAGCACAGCAGACCTACCCAGAAAGACGTCAGGCACAGCCTGACCTGCAGAAGAGATGTCCATGTCCGTCGTTTCTCCGAGACGTGCCACCCGCTAAGATCATGGCCGGCCCAGCCCGCCCTCCAAAAAGCAACATAAGCAGCCCGTATGGGAGTTGAACCCATCTCTTCGCCTTGAAAGGGCGATATCCTGTCCGATAGACGAACGGGCCGGTTACCTGATCAGTTCTCACAGCCAGCGATGCTGCAGCTGGCAACTGCGACCTTCTCATTCGAGTGAGGTACACGGTTTTAAAGCACTGCTGGACCAGCCAGCAGTGGCACACTCCGACAGTACATTCCTCGGGGCCGTTTTCCGGACCAGGCGGGTTATATACTGTGTGCTGACTGAAGTGGGCCGAGAGGCGCTCGAATCCTCGTCTGCGGTGCTTCAAACCGCTGCTAAACCATCTCAGCTATCGACCCGTCAAGTCTGCCCGATGAAGGGCTACGTAACAGATGAACCGTACCACTCGTTT
>JAGQPV010001000.1 GCA_020426545.1 Planctomycetaceae bacterium | reverse complement strand
CTTAACGGAGTTGAAAAGACCCTGCTGGACCAGCCAGGCAGTGGCACCCTGTAAAGCACGTCTCCAGTTATTGAAAACTGAGACCCTCCCTCAGTCCCTCCCTGAAAGGGAGGGAAGTTAAGAAGAGGGCCGGCACAGCCTGACCTGCGAGGAGCAGAACCCGGCAGCAAAAACAAAAGGCCCGCCTCCTCTGCTGGAGACGGGCCTTTCTGCACAGGATTGCTGTGAGTTCTCGTTCCGCGGCAATGTGCCGCGCTCAGTCTTCGGGATTGACCCGCACGCCCAGCTGTTTCAGCTGCTCGATCTGAGTGGTCTTTGCGGCGTCGCTCAGCGGGTTCTCACCCAGGTACAGCCGCCAGTAGGGGGCAAACCGCTTCTCACCTTCCGCGTCCTTCTTTGCCATTTCCACCAGCGGGCCCAGGTCGGAAATCTTGTTCCCGCCGAGGAAGGTGTACCGCAGTTCGGTCATGGCACTCAACGGGGCCAGGTCGGTGATCTGATTGTCCCGCAGGTCGAGAGAAGACAGCCAGGTCAGCTTTTCCACCCCGGCCAGGCTGGCGACTTTGTTGCCCTTGAGATACAGCGAAACAAGTTTCGACAGATCGGCCAGCGGAGCCAGCGATTCGATCTGATTGCCGGAGAGATACAGGGCTGAAAGTTTCGCCAGGCCTTTGAGCGGGTCGAGCGCAACGATCTGATTGTCGTCGAGTTTGAGGTACTGCAGCTTCGTCAGTTCCGCCAGCGGGCCGAGATCGGCGATCTGGTTGCCGGTGAGATCCAGCGACTGAATATCTTTCAGGCCGGCCAGCGGTTTGAGGTCGGTAATCGCATTGCCCGGCAGATGCAGCAGAGCCAGGCTGGTGCATTTCTCCAGCCCGTCGAGGCTGGCGATTTCCGCACCGGACGCCTTGAGTACGAAGACGTTCTGCAGGTCCTTCTCTTCCAGCTTGTCCTTCTCGCCCTTACGGAGCACCTTCCGCACAGCCTGCTCGAGGTGGGCGTCTTTGAACAGACCTTCCTCCGCAGCTGCTCCGGGAGAAGCGGCCAGCAGACAGACTGCCGAAAACACGATACTGAGAATTCCTGCACCTCGGAACAGCGACTTCACGTCCAGATCCTCCTGCAGCGTTATCAAGGGGTGTCGTTCAATGCCTGTCCGGAAATCCGGCACTCGCCTGCCAGCCTGCTGAGAAACGGTAACTTCTCTCTTGAGACTGCAGCGGGTGCCAGAGACTTCCCGAACGTGGCCCGGGCAGATTACCGGCAGTCTCCATCCTACCGGCAGTTTCGTGCAAGTCTCAAGCGACGGCAGCGGTTCCGCCGCGAAGGAACGGGCCGGGCCCGGCCCGTTCGGCTCTCCTGTTATTCCGTCCGCTGGAGGAGTGCCTGGTATCCGCCATCGCCGGGATAGCCCGGGTACTGCTGCTGTTCTTTGACCAGTTCGAGACCATCGATGACGGACTCGACCCGGCGGACAACATCCTGGTTTTCTTCCGGCT
>JAGQPV010000999.1 GCA_020426545.1 Planctomycetaceae bacterium | reverse complement strand
ACCACATGGGCGAGCACCGGCACGGAGACAGCCTGGACTTCAACGGTATTCACCAGGAGATGGTGGATAACAAGATCGACGCGTTCTCGAAGGCGTTCCTGGCGACCACGGTGGCCTGTGCCCGCTGCCACGATCACAAGTTCGATGCAGTCGCCCAGGCCGATTATTACGCCCTGGCGGGTGTGTTCATGTCGCCCCGCTGGACGGCCCGCAGTCTCGATACGCCGGACCGTTACTCCGCACAGATCGAGGAACTGAAACAGCTGCGGGCAGAAATTGAGCAGCAGTTGAAACAGGCGTGGCGCAACTCGGCCAGTGGCCGGATGGCGGAGCAGCTTCAGGCCTGGGCCGTAAAGCAGCCCGCCGACAGCCAGCCGGCGCTGGAAGAAGTGGCCTACCCGTTGCTGGCCATCGCCCGGGCGACAGGCAAAGAATCAGACAACGTGCCGGAAGCCTTCACTGCTGTCTGGCAGCAGCTGGCCAGCGAGTGGCAGAGTACACGGAACGCCCGGCTGGCAGCCGATGCCGGCCGGTTCGAAGTGCTGACGGACTTTTCCACGCCGGAACTTCCGCCGGGCTGGGTCAGTGAAGGGGCGGGACTGCAGCACGGTCATGTGACGGACGGAACGCCGCTGGTATCTCTTTCTGGCGAGACGGCCATCGCCCGGCTGCTGCCGAGGGGCTATCATACGCACGCCCTGTCTTCGAAGCTGCCGGGAGCCGTTCGTCTGCCATCTCAGGGATCCCTTCCGGGCAGCCACCTCGGCCTGAACCTGGCGGGCGGAGAATGGGCCGGCTGGCAGATGGTGCAGCAGAACGCATTTCAGACGGAGTCCATCGCGTTTTTTGACCGTACGTCGCCCGCCTGGAAATCCTTCGCCGACCTGCCACACAAGAACGGCGTGACCCGTGTGCTGGTGGAAGTCGCCACCAGTTCGCTCAATCCCGGCTTCCCGCCCCGCACGGGCAAGACGCGAGCCGGCAGCACCGTGCTTCCGCCGGAAGACCGGGCCTTCCACAAGCGCAGCTGGTTCAGCCTGACGGGGGCGGTCACGCACGATGGCGGTAGCACTCCGGCCAAACCGCTCGATCATTTCGCGGCTCTGTATGAAGGGGACCCGCCTGCCACGGTCGATGCCGCCTGGGAGCGGGTGGCTGGCTGGCTGAACGGCGCCGTCACCCGGTATGCCGCGGGAACGGCCACCGGCGGCGATGTGCGGGTGCTGAACTGGCTGCTGGCGAATGGCTTTCTGCCCAACCAGCTGGACGACCTGCCGACGCTGCGGAAACTGGTTGCCCGCTATCGGGAAGTGGAAGCACAGATCGGCTGGCCCCGCAGTGCCATCAGCATGGATGAACGAGACCTGGCCCCGCTGGACTACCGGTTGAATATCCGGGGTGACGTCGATCGCGAAGGCGATACGATCCCCCGGGATTTTCTGGAAGCCTTCGCCGACCAGACAACTGTCGGCGAAAGTGCGGGCAGCGGACGGCTGGAACTGGCCCGCTG